>NZ_LSZO01000107.1 GCF_001580025.1 Ventosimonas gracilis
GTGGCCGCGACGGAGCCAGATTTTGCGCGCAGCAAGGCGCGAGGAGAGAAATTTGCTCATGCAAATGAACGACGAGCAACACAGCGGCGCGCAAAATCTGCCCCGTCCCTTCGGGCTGCGCTCAAAATTTCGCCATACGTTGTTGCAGCATTTGCCAAGGTTGTACACATTGGCTGCATGCTGCGCCTAGTCTGGCGAAATTTTGAGCAGCA
>NZ_LSZO01000108.1 GCF_001580025.1 Ventosimonas gracilis
ATGATCGTGAGCACGACCATCGGATTGCCGTTTACATTTCATGCCTATATTATATATAAAAATGACTTTACTTTGTGAAAACTTAGTATCCGTTAAAAAGTTCTTCCAGAGTTTGATACTCTGGGTAGGTAATCAGCACGGCTTTGTGCTTGCCGTGAAAAATAAACAGGTTCCCGGCCGCTACCGCGGATGCGCCCGCATCCACGGCTTGCAAGAAATGCCGCAAGTCACCTGCGCCACCCGATGCAACGACGGGAATATTGACTGCCTTAGACACTTTAGCAATTAGGTCTACATCATAGCCACGGCCCGTACCTTCGCGATCAATCGATGTCACGACTAATTCACCTGCACCAGCATCCATTGCCATTTTTGCATAGTCTACCGGATTTAATCCGGTATTGGTTCGCCCTGACTGGCTGTACACATGGCATTTCCCCACTATATTGCGTTTGACGTCCATTGCGACGACAATACTTTGCGAACCCGCAATTGCACTGGCTTGACGTACAATATCCAGATTTTGGGTCGCCGCCGTATTGATAATGGCCTTTTCCACACCAAGTTTGAACAGCTTTTCAATATCATGGATGCTGTTCAATCCTCCGCCATACGCAAATGGCATGAATGCCTCGGAGGCAATGTCGGCCAACAAATCATAATTCGGTTTGCGGCCTTCAATACTGGCCGTAATATCAAGAAACACCAACTCATCCACTTCTTTGGTATTAAATATCTTGACGGCATTGATGGGGTCGCCCACGTATTTGTGGTGCGCAAATTTTTCCCCTTTAACCAGCCCTGTATTACGCAGCAGCAGCATGGGAATGACACGTGTCTTCAGCATAGACTGCCTATAAAATTGTTGAATACCGTCATACCAAACCGATGACTCTTCTCGGGGTGAAACTGCACGGCAAATATGTTTTCGTGGCGGACGGCACATGCAAACTCGTAGCCGTATTCACAGGTCGCCGCCACATGTTCCGCCGCATCACACACGACATGATATGTGTGCACGAAATAAAACCGGGCATCGTCTTCCAGACCCGAAAACATCGGCTGATGTCCGGCCAAAGTCACCTGATTCCACCCCATATGGGGTATCTTGAGTTGATTGTATGAGAATGCATCTCCGGCAAATCGACGTACCGTCCCTGGCAGCAGACCTAGACCAGATCGCGCACCTTCTTCGCTGGACTGGAACAATACGTGCATGCCCAAGCAAATGCCCATGAAAGGTACAGCATCATCCCGCACACGCTGGACCAATACATCCACCAACTTCAGCGCGTGGAGTCGGTCCATCGCATGATCAAACGCACCCACCCCAGGCAGTATCACTGCGGCTGCCTTTTCAATGTCCAAGGGATTGGAAGAGATACACACAGGCAACGTCGTCTGCGTATTGACGCGTCGGATCATGTTCATGATGGATGCGGCATTGCCCATTCCATAGTCCACAATCACAAGCATTTTATTTCCTTTGCACAGGTTGCTGGCAATACCGCCAAGACAGTCCAAGATAAAGCATATACATCAGGGCATATCCCCCACTATAGTACAGCAGGGCGTTTCGATAGGAATCAAAGATCAGCAGAGTCAGCATCGTCATGGTGAATAAACCCACTTGCCATACTAGATCGATATTCTGTTTTTGTACGACATAAAACGTATAGCTCAATGGACTGGCCATGAAACCCAGTGCATATCTGGGTATGAGCCACGTGGCCATGATGCCTGCCAATGCCCATTGCTGACCAAACACCAAGGAAAAAACTTTCTCGGCAAACGGAATGACGAATGCCACCATTGCCAGCGACAGTCCCAGCAACACCCAAAACGTGCGCTGATAAATGGAACGACAATGGCCTAAGGCACGAAATTCCTCGTTGGCAGCACGTTTAAATACGTCACGCACGGCCCCGCCCAACAGGGCGACGGGGGCTCCCATCATGCGCGTTGCCAGCGCATAATAGCCTGCGATTTCCGCACCAAACCGGCTACCGATCAGGATAACAGGCATCTGTGCCGCCGCAGTATTGATCAAATCCGCAGGTAGTGCTAGAAGCGGAAATCGACGATATTTTTTCCAATAATGTCCCATCAGGCGCAACATGACTGAACTGTTGACGGCAGACATTGCGCTGCGCAATGGCATCATGGTCACGCAGAGCAGTACGCTGAACCACACGGCCAGCGTTTGCGCAGCAGCCAAGGAAGCGGCATCAGGGTAGAAGACGCCAGCCGCGATCTGCATGAGCATAATGAAACATGCTTGACAAATCCGAATGATGGACAGCTTTTTGATGTCCCCATTGTTGGCCGCCCATGATTCC
Source organism: Ventosimonas gracilis (assembly GCF_001580025.1). Lineage (GTDB taxonomy): Bacteria > Pseudomonadota > Gammaproteobacteria > Pseudomonadales > Pseudomonadaceae > Ventosimonas > Ventosimonas gracilis. The sequence continues at coordinate 2,340 of NZ_LSZO01000108.1, forward strand.
CAGACAAGAGATAACGCCATCCCCACGCTTTGCGGAATCAACAACCACAGCAGGATTGCCGGAATTTGATTCGACAGTGTCCCAATGCCCCATGCCAGAACAGCCAACAGCATGGACAAGACGCCACCTGTCAGCAATACCATCGCCACCGTCACGGCGACTAATTCCGTGCGCGTCTTGCCATCGGCTTCCAGCCCAAATGCCGATTCCAGCCGATATGTAATGCCTACCGTCACAATCTGAGAAATCCCCAGCCAGGTCGCAAACACGCCAAAGCTGTCAGGCGCGTAAATTCTGGCAATAATCAGGGATCCCAGCAGAAGAATGGCTTGCGCAATCGCCGTGCCGCTAAAGACACCAACAATCTTTTTCCAGTAAGAGGAATGCGTCATACTTTATCGCACGGATGTTCTATGGCGCGTTATTTCGGGTAGAAACCCAATCGACGCAGCAGCCCAACGGTTTTGCGCACGCCCAGCATGACATTTTGCGCATTGGCATAGTCCCTGAACGTTCGCGGAGATTGACGCATGAACGCTTGGAATGCCGCGTCGCTTAAACCAAATTTTTTCAGCACAAAGTCATAATCCTGCGCGAAAATGTCTTCGGGGTACGCGGGACTTTTTATTTCGATCAGGGCATCGTCGCGCGTCATTTGCCCGGAACGGATCAAATCACTTAAGTGTCCATATCTCTTGTCTATGCCGAATTTGACAGGCAATATGTACCCTTGAATGAAGCGCGTATAAATTGACTCGTAGTGCTTGCCGCCATAGTATTGCCAGCCAAGTTTTTCTTTGAGCAAGGCCATCGCCTTTGGCTTGTGATAATCCACATAATTCAAAATGGAAATGGAACGGATGCCGCGCAGATTCCACCACACCAGATCTGCGATGGTGTAATGCGGAAAGCTCTTGAGCGGTGCCGTGCCAAATTTTTTCTGTATGCCTCTGATGTAACGCCAATCCCAATGGCCGTAGGCCCAATCCTGCACGAAGGTTGATTCGGTGGCAAAGTTCATGCCAGAAATAATGTGCTTGATCCCATGACGCTGGGCTTGCCGCCATAAGACTGCGGTCACCGCATGATCCGTGGGGATTTCCAGGTCTGGCGTTGAGGCTTTGAGAAAGGAGAGTTGCAAGTCACGGAACTCTTCCCAATCCAGCACTTCGGTATATAAATCAATATCCAGTTTTTTTAGGGTAATCTCAATGTTTTTGACCGAAAGCTCTGAATTCCATCCGTTGTCCACGTGTACCGCCAGCGGCCGCAAACCCAATTGCTTGACCAAGCAGGCGACATACGTACTGTCCACGCCGCCGCTGATACCAATCAGGCAATCATAGTCTTTACCTGCACCATGTTTTTTGATGGCGTCGACCAATCGGTCCAATGCATCTTTTCCCGCCTGACCTTTCAAGACGCGCAGCGGCAGCAACGCATCGTAGCGTTGACAATGATTGCAAACTCCACTGACGTCAAAGCGGATTTTTGGATCCGCTGCAACGCTCATAATGCAGCGTACGCAGGTTTGATTGGGTGAATGGTAATGATTAGTCATGTTCATGCTTAAAGTTTAGTCTCAGGAGTCAAGCGCAACGGTTTTGTAGAATTTCCGGATGTCCTCTGACAGGACTTCATCCGGTGTTTTCCAGTTTAGCGTTTGCCGGGGTCTGCCGTTCATCAAGCGTGCAATATCGTTGATTACGGTTTGACTGACTTTAGACAGGTCGACCCCCTTGGGCAGGAAGGAATCGAAGCCCTTTCATCCACCCTTGATTTTTGGAAGGTTTCAATCGATAGACTATCAGGCCGGATTCGACCGGTTGCCGAGTATCCAAATGGTTTGCGTAAACCCCAAGCAGTAAAACATCGTTGATCGAGGTATGACGCAATAGGCTTCTGGCTTCTTTGAGGATGCGGCTTTCATGCGTGAACGCGCTGGGGTAGATGTGGATGTTGCGCATAATCTGACGTTTGGATTGCGGCTTATGGTTGGTTGGGTGGCCGTACGCAGCAGGGCAGCGCCGATGTAGCTGGTTGCGCCGGTGATGACGAGTTTCATGGCTGGCCTTGTTGCCGCGCAGCAAGGATGCGCAGATAGCGGGCCGCCAGCAGCGGGTAGCTGTGCTCTTGCTGGACATATTGGAACCCGCGTTCTCCCATGGCTTGGCGTTCGGTGGCGGGCAGCGACGCGAGTGCGGCCAGCGCATCGGCGATTTGCGGGCCATTGCCTGGCGCTACGCTGTAGCCGCAACCGTGGTCGCGCACAGGATCATTGCCGGCTTCGATGGCGAAGACCACGGGCAATCGCGCCAACATGTAATCAAATAGTTTGTTCGGGCTGACGCCAAAGCGAAACAGCGGCTCTGGACGCAAGGAGATGTAGCCGGCATCCGCATGTCGCAGCAAGGTGAACACGCCTTCTTTGGGAGTCTGCGGGTAGAAGGCGACGCGATCTTGCAACTGCGCTTCGTGTACCAGGGCTTGCAAACGCTGCGTTTCTTCGCCCTTGCCGACAATGACAGCAACGATTCGGTCGTCGCCGCGCGCGCGCAAGACGGCCAATGCGTTCACCAGCGACGAGACATGATTGGGGACGCCTAGCGCGCCTGCGTAGACGACGACGCACTTGCCTTGCGCGCGCCATTGCTGCGCCTGAACGCAGGCGGGGCTGGGGCAATCGGGCAGCAATGCCGCCGTGGCGCTCGCCCCGTTGGGGATATAGTGCCAGCGCGCGGGATCCAGGCCGCGGGCTTGCATATACGCTTGTGTATTGGGTAGTAGCGACACCACGGCATCGGCACGGCGATAGGCATAGCGCTCCAGGCGGTCGGTTAGCCGAACGAGCGGATGCTTCGGGCTGACGCCCGCCAGTTCGATCAAACTCAGCGGCCAGAGATCGCGAACCTCAAAAACAGACAGCGCGCCGAAACGGCGTGCCAGCCGGTGTGTCGCTGGGAACGCGTACGGATGGGGCGAGGAGCCGATAATCATGTCTGGCGTGCCGTAACGACGCGCCAGCGCGGCGGCATGATGCAGCAACTGAAGCGGCAAGGCGGCCATGTTGACTACTCGTCCCAAACCATTTCCCGAATAGGACGGCGTTGCCAGAAACTCATAGGGAACACCGCCAACCTCGTGCGCGCCCTTGAGACGGTTCGGTACGTCGAGCAGGTGATGAAACGCAGCGGTGATGACCACGACACGCGCGCCGGCGGCTTGCCATGCCCGTCCAAGCTCAAACGGGCGATAAGTGCGGCCGACGCCTGGGCCGGCGGCATAAGGGTGTACGTACCAAAGGGTGGGGGCGGACATGGATGCGACCAGATTAGGAGGATTAGGAGGGATCGTCACGGCCCGCATCCAAGCAGACGGCGGACAACAGCACGGTCAGCGCGCAGACGATCAGGGTATTAGCAGGCAATGGCATGAATGAATCCTTCGGGGAATGGGGTGGCGGCAGGCGTGTTGCCATCAGAGGTCGCGCTGCAGCGTTTCGACGATGCGGCGCGCCGCCTGACCATCGCCATAAGGCTGCACGGTCTGTCTGGGTGCGGACAGCGCCTCGTTCAGGGCTTGTTCGACGCTGGCGCCGACACGCGCATCGACCAGGCGGTTCCAACCGGCGTCTACCAGTTCACCCCACTCGGTTTCATCGCGCAGCGTAACGCATGGTATCTGATGGAAGAACGCTTCTTTTTGCACACCGCCCGAGTCGGTGGCAATCAGCGCGGCATACTTTTCCAGTTGAACCATGTCGAGGTAGCCAACGGGATCGATCAGTCTGAGATTGGCGCGCGCCTTATCGATCAGGCCGAGACGGTCCAGGATTTGACGGGTGCGTGGGTGCAGCGGCCACACCACCGGGCGCTGCCGGGCGATGGTGCACAGGGCGTCCATGATGGTGGCGAGACGGACCGGGTCGTCGGTATTCTCGGCGCGATGAATGGTCGCCAAAACATAACTACCGGGCGCGAGGCTACACCGCTGCAGAGCGCCACCCGTGTCCGACACGCGTGCGCCATGATGCAGTGCGACGTCATACATGACGTCGCCGACCTGGATGATCCGCGCCGTCGGCACGCCTTCATGACGCAAATTCTGGCTGGCGGTGACCGTGGGCGTGAACAGCCATGCGGAAATGCGATCGGTCAGGATACGGTTGATTTCCTCCGGCATGCGCATGTTGAACGAACGCAGTCCGGCTTCCACGTGCGCGACGGGCAGGTGCAGCTTGGCGGCGGCCAGTGCGCCCGCCAGGGTGGAATTGGTATCGCCGTAAACCAACACGGCATCAGGTTGTTCTTGCAGCATGACGCTTTCCAGGGCGATCAGCATCCGGCCGGTCATGTCGCCGTGACCGCCGCTATGGATCTTCAGGTTGTGCCGCGGCGGGGTCATGCCCAATTCTTTGAAGAACACGTCCGACATATTGACGTCGAAGTGCTGGCCCGTGTGGACGACGATTTCTTTCAGTCCGGCGCAGGCGGCGATCTTGGCGGAAACCACACTCGCTTTGATGAATTGCGGGCGGGCACCCAGGACGGTTAATATTTTTTTGAATTCTTTCATACTACAAGATTGAAAGGAACGCATGCGACACGCTCTGGAATTCTACTCTATACAGGGCGCGATTCATACAGACAAAATGGCATCATTCAACCGTTCAACAATGCGGGCCTGCTGTTTTTCATCCAGATAAGGATGCATCGGCAGACTCAACACCTGGCTCGCCAGTTTTTCCGATATGCTCAAATCCGCACCCACGCCATATGGACGATACGCGGGCTGTTGGTGAATGGGGCAAGGGTAGTGCACGGCGGTGGGAATGCCTGCGGCGGTCAGTTTGGCAATGACCTTGTCCCGCGCGGGTACCTGCACGGTACATTGCGCCCAGACGCTGCTGCGGTCGGGACGTACGGTCATGGGTGTGGCCTGTCCGCTGGAAAACGCAGGGCTTGTCGCCAGCAACTCCAGATAGCGCACGCCGATACGGATGCGCTGTTCGATTTCCCATGCAAACCCTTCCAGTTTGGCCAGCACGATGGCGCATTGCAGCGTGTCCATGCGCCCGCCCACCCCGATGCGGGTATGGTGGTAGCGTTTGGACTGGCCATGGACACGGATCTCGCGGCAAACCTGCGCGAGTGCGTCATCATTCGTAAAGATGGCACCGCCGTCGCCGTAACATCCCAACGGTTTGCTGGGGAAAAAGCTGGTGCAGCCCAGCGTGGAAAGGTTGCAGCTTTTGCGGCCTTGGTAGGTTGCGCCAAAGCTTTGCGCCGCGTCCTCGACGACGGGTAGCCCGTGTTGTTCCGCAACGGCCTGGATTGCATCCATGTCTGCGGTCTGGCCGTAGAGCGATACGGGCATGATGGCGCGGGTTTTAGGCGTGATCACCGCTTTGATCAAGTCCGCGTTGATGTTGCCGGTATCCGGTTCAACGTCCACCAGAACGGGCGTCGCTCCCAGCAAGGCCACGACCTCGGCCGTGGCGACAAAGGTGAAGGACGGCGTAATGACCTCGTCTCCGGCCTTGACGCCCAGCGCCATCAGGGAAATGAGCAACGCCTCGGTTCCCGAAGACACGGTCATGCAGTGCTTGACGCCTGTGTAACTGGCCAGCGCGGTTTCCAGCTCCTGGACTTCCGGACCCATGATGTATTGGCCGTGATCCAGCACCGCTTGTATGCGGCGATCCATGCTGGATTTGATCTCGGCATATTGGGTTTTCAGATCGATGAATTGCATAGGCTGAACCGGTGGTTTTAAAAGTCTATGCGCTCTGGCAGCGCTGCTGCCCACGACGCATGAAATGGGTTGCGTGGTCATTCCGGGCGGCAAATGCCATTTTCCAACACATAGCGCTCGCCCGTTTTCGGACACGTCGCCGTGCCACTGCCCTGGATGGGCAAGGACAATGTTTCTCCGTGTCGGCTCATCCAGCCGATTTGGCGCGCAGGCACACCGACCATCACGGCAAAGTCTGGTACGTCACGGTTGACGACCGCGCCCGCGCCCACGAACGCATATTGCCCGATGGTGACGCCGCACACGATCGTGCAATTCGCACCCAGGCTTGCCCCGTGTTTGACCAGGGTAGGGCGATATTCGCTTTTGCGCACAACGGCGGCGCGTGGATTATGGACGTTGGTAAACACCATGCTGGGGCCGCAAAACACATCGTCTTCCAGACGCACCGCGTCATAAATAGAGACGTTGTTTTGAATTTTGACGTTGTTGCCGATGACGACGTCATTGGCCACGAATACGTTTTGGCCCAGCGAACAATTGCGGCCAATCCGGGCACCGCCGCAGACGTGCACCCAGTGCCAGATGCGGCTGCCTGCGCCAATGCTGGCACCTGCGTCCACGATGGCGGTGGGATGTTGATCATGCGTCATGGGGAATCAACCTGTCCGTGTCGCAAGCAGCGGATGGCCTTCGCCGTTGCGCGCGGGCTGTGTCGCCATGGTGCGCAGCGCCTCGACGGTTTCCACGCAATGGCGCGCATCCTCAATGCCGTAGCCTTGACCGGCCAGAATGGCTTGATAGCTGACGGTGTGCAAATCCGTAAAGCCTGCGGAAAATTCCATTTCCGTGCCGTTGCACGTGATGGACCGAAACGTCGTTTGTTTGCCTTGGACGGACGCGGGCAAGTCCTGTGCGTCAATGGACAGAAACCAGCGCACCCGGGCATGTTCGTACTCCAGATACCCCGCGGCCTTTTGTTCGTCGCTATAGTGCAGAACGCTGCGCTGCAAGCGGCCAAAAACGAAATGCAGCATGTCGAAAAAATGCACGCCAATATTGCTGGCGACCCCAAAGGATTTGCGCGGGTCGCCTTTCCAACTTTGCGCATACCACTTGCCGCGGCTGGTGATATAAGTCAGTTCCACCTCGTGTTTATGGTCTGGTCGCTCTGCCTGCACCTGCTGCTTCAAGGCGAGGATGGCGGGGTGGTGCCGCAACTGCAGGATGTTCCACAGCCGTTTGCCGGTCTCGCGTTCAACCAGGGCCAAATCGTCCAGCAAAGCGGCGCTGGGTACCAGAGGTTTTTCACAAATGACGTCACAGCCCAAGCGCAAACCCGCCGTGATGTGCGGGTGGTGCAGGTGATTGGGCGAGCAGATCGAGACGATGTCCAGCGCGCGCTCGGGCTGGCGTTTCAAGCGCCAGGCATAGTCGTAAAAACACTCGAATTCCGTGAAAAATTCACTGTGCGGCGACAAACTGTCGATAATGCCCACGGAATCATTGATGTCGTAGGCGCAGACCAGCGTGTTGCCGGTGTCTTTGATGGCGCGCATGTGGCGTGGCGCAATGTAGCCGGCAGCGCCGATCAGGGCAAATCGCTTCATGGTATGGGTTTACGCTTTGATGATTTTCGTGGACGGGTCGCGAAATTTACCGCGCGTATCGATGATCAACTGGGCATGGCTCAACAGCAGATCGTAATCGAAACGGTCGTGATCGGTGGCCAGCACGACAGCATCAAACACGCGTACATTCTCTTCGGTCAGCGGTTCGCTGGACAAGTTGAAATGGTGCTCGCGCATTTTGGGAAACATCGGAACGTGCGGGTCGCTATACGCGATGCTCGCGCCTTTGGCCTGGATCAACTCCATGATTTCGACCGCGGGCGATTCGCGCATGTCATCCACATTTTTTTTGTAGGCAATGCCCAACATCAAAATGCGGCTTCCCTTCAGCGCCTTGCCTTGCTGGTTCAGGCCATCCATCAGTTTTCCCAGCACATATTCCGGCATGGCGCGATTGACTTCGCCGGCAAGCTCAATAAAGCGCGTATGCAGCCCGTATTCGCGCGCTTTCCAAGTCAGGTAGAAAGGATCGATCGGAATGCAATGGCCGCCCAAGCCCGGTCCCGGGTAATACGGGGTGAAACCGAAGGGTTTGGTCGCGGCGGCCTCAATCACCTCGAAAATATCAATGCCCATCCGGTCGGCGACGATTTTCATTTCGTTGACCAAACCGATGTTCACGGCGCGATGGATGTTTTCCAGCAGTTTCGTCAATTCCGCGGCGCGGGTGGAACTGACGGGGATGACGCGGTCGATGACTTGTCCGTATAAGGCCAAACCGACTTCCAGGCACGCCGGGGTGCAGCCGCCACAGACTTTGGGAATGGTGCGCGTGGAAAAATCGGGATTGCCCGGATCCTCGCGTTCGGGGGAAAACACGAGAAATACGTGTTCGCCCACGGTCAGACCCCGCGCTTCAATCCGTGGTCGCAGCTCTTCGTCGGTCGTGCCCGGATACGTGGTGCTTTCCAAGGATACGACCTGTCCTGCGTGCAGGTGCGGTGCCAGCGATTCAATCGTCGCAATGACGAAACTTAAATCCGGCTCGCGATATTTATTCAGTGGCGTGGGCACGCACAATACCAGCGCATCGACCTCGCTGGCGCGGCCGAAGTCGGTCGTGGCGATAAACCCTTGCTTACGGGCTTGGGCGATGGACTGCGCGGGAATGTGCTCAATCAGGCTTTCGCCGGCATTCAGGCGCGCCACCTTGTCCGCGTCTACGTCAAACCCCACCACACGGTAGCCGACTTCGATATAGCGCAACATCAAGGGCAAACCGACGTAACCCAACCCAACGACGCCAATGACGGCGGTTTTTTGGTTCAGGCGGTTCAGCAATGTGGGTTTGATACGATTATTTTCTACAGAAGTTTGCATAGATTACGCGAGCTGTGGGATGTGTTGTGTTCTGGTAGATCGAATAAGAGTACAGCATGCAGCCAGATGTTGTCTGGCGGTGTCGGGTGCAATGGCGCATGACGCGATCTGGCCACCGCAGACAACGCCGCATAGTATCGCTTTTTGGAAGCGGATTAATGCGGGAATTACGGCGTAGACAGAATCAATTAGGCTTTTCGCGGATTAGTGCGGGTCGTTTACGGTGTAAAAAACTGCGTTAGCATTTGAAAATAAAATGGTTTTTTTGATTTTTTGTGTTGGGCTTTGCATCCAGTTCCAGATAGGGATTGGCATGAAAATTTGCCGCCGATTGCGTGACTTGTTTTTTTTCCGGCTTCTTTGCACGCGCTGCGTTCAAGCAAGCTGCGGACGGTTCAAACGTCCGGGTCGTGAGGTTGCGACGCCAAAAAAAACGGCAGTGTGTTCGCACTGCGGGCATCGCTGCCGCAGCCGCTACGATCAGCGCTCGCATCGGGCGCGCGATCTGCGCGTGGCGGGGTGGTGCCCGTACATGGAATTTGATCGCTGGCGCGTGCAATGCCCGAGGTGGCCGTGATGGACATGTGGTGCGCCTTTCGCAATTCGGTCGCTTGCCACGCCCCGCAGACGGCGATTGTGTTCGACAAATTCCACATCATCCGCCACTTGTCTGCAGCGCTAGACCAAGTGCGCCACAACGAGTACAAGGGGGGTATTACCCTTTGGTGCGGGGCGCGAATCCGGTTTTCTCTACCATCGCGCCAAAGCCAGTTTATGGCCGCTGGCCGTGATGTGCTTGGCGTTGCCGGTATCCGTACACCCGCCGGTCATTTGCTTCCCAGCGCTGCTTTATTAGGGCTGGCGGTCAATCTGACGGCGGCGAGTTTCAAAAAATATTTGTAGGGCGATTTATTGCTTGGCGTTGCCTTCAATAGGCCACACTGGATAAGTCGGCAACCTGCAGGGCGCGCTCCATGCGAACGGTGGAGTGCACCAGCGCTGCCAGTTTTTCTCTGACGAAGGGTTTGAAGCCGGCCGCGTGGGATACGTCATGAAAGACGGTTTCCATCAACGCGCAGTCCACCGTGGTGCTGGCGTACAGCGTAGGAACTGGCTGGCCTGCATCATTGCCAATCGGACTGAAGCGTGCGTTGCCGCGCTGGCCGGGGTTGAACTGGTCAGCCCGATAGCGCTGAAGGTGGACGCGGTGCAGCACCTGCCCTTTGCCGATGGTGGTCAGCGTGACGTGCAATTTGGCAGGCGGCGCGGGCGTGGCATCACCCTGCCTAATCCATGCGCAATCTCCTGAATCTCGTCTTGTGCCGCCGCCATTACCCGCTCGGGGTTTGAGGCCAGCAGGTCTTGTGGACGTTTGCCGCCCAGAAAACTGCTCACCCCCAAAAACCAATACGCCATGCCCCAGCCGTCCTTGTGTCCGGCAAACACCTTGATGATGTCGGACAGCGCCTTGAGCGGACGAAAGTTGGCGTGACTGTCCAGCCCATAGCCGGGAAAGTAGTCAACGCCGTTGTGGTGGATGGCAAAAATCAGCCCCTGCTTTTTCCATTTGTTCGGTTGGGCGCTGGGATTGCGCGTGCTGAACCCCGCCAGTTGCGCGATGTCGGCGGCGCTCAGCCAGTCACCACTTTCCAGCACCGCGCGGCGCGCGCGTACCAACATGGCGGCTTCCTTGAGCAGGCGAGGCGATGGCGGCGCGTGTGGCACCAGTACCTGCGCCAGCTCGACGCGCTGGAACGGCTGGTTCAGCACAGCCAAGCCAACACGCCGGTTGCCACTGGTGAACGCGACCACTTCGACTATCCCCGCCTGCTGACCGATTTGGTGCAGGTGCGTATCGGCATTCAAACCTATCTCACGCCATCACGCGCCCAGTCGCGCGATTTGACCGAACTGTCCGGCGATTACCGCCGCGAACAGGTGCTGCCGAACGGGGTACAGCAGCGGTGTTATGGGGTGATGTGCGCGTTGCGCTGCCGGACTGGTTCACCGCCCGTTTTCCGGCGCGTTATGTCTGCGCGCGGCTGTTCGACGGCCTACGCTCGCCTCGCACCGCTCTGCTCGGGCAACTGCTCTCGTGCTGCACCAGCGTCAAGGCGGTGCGCCTGTTCCTGACCTGGGCGCGGGAAACGGAAGTGGTGGATGTCGATGCGCTGCTGGCGCAATATTCTGTGCGCACCGGCAGCGACAAACGCTGGATGAGCCACCTTGCCGACGGCACCTTGTTGAGCTTGAAACCGCATGGGATAGCCACTACGCCGATACAAGCGCTGGATGCTGCACTGCTGGCAACGAATCCGCATGACTGATGCGCTGAAAAAGCGGCTGACGCAGTTTCCCATTATTGCTTGCTGTGGCATGACCCGTCATGTACAGGTAAAGGCTTTGCAAAAAGAGGCAAGGGTGAAAAAGCAAGGGAACGGAATCAAGGGGAAAGGCTCTATCTTGGAAAAGGCAAAAGGCGCATGGCTTGCCAGTTTTTCGGTTGTTGGCATGCTCCCGCTGTTCCAGCGCAAAAAGCTGCAACCACCCGCAGCAGAACCCACTTCCGAGCCAGAACTCCCCAAAGGCTGGCTGCGTCCAGAACCTGCTGAAACCTTGCTGGCAACCCCGCGTCGGCAAAAACTGCTGGAACACATCTGGCAACGCACATCGCTGTCGCGCCAGCAATTCAACACGCTGCATCTGATTCCCCTGCAACGCTACGCCGAACTGGTACAGCAATTCCCCGCCTCGGAAAGCCACCACCACGCCTATCCTGGCGGCATGCTCGACCGCGGACTGGAAATCGTCACCTACGCCCTGAAACTGCGCCAGTCACACCTGCTGCCTGCTGGCGCAAGCCCAGAAGACCAGGCGGCGCAGTCCGAGGTCTGGACAGCCGCCACTGCCTACGCCGCGCTGCTGCACGACATCGGCAAGATTGCCGTGGACATTCACGTTGAATTGATGGATGACTCAATCTGGCACCCGTGGCACGGCACGCTGCAATAGCCCTACCGATTTCGTTACCGCGAGGGCAGGGAATGCCGCCTGCACAGCGCAGCTACAGGATTGCTTTATCACCAACTGCTTGACCGCCATATTCTGGACTGGCTCTGCGGATACCCTTGTGTTATTGATGGGCAAACACAGTCTATACAGAATCCATGTGAGAATTTTTTGTGCGTGCCGTGCTGCACACAGGTCTGTCTGTCGTTATAGCCTGTGCAATTAAGTCGCGGAACCAACAGTGCGCCGCATCAGCGTCACGACGTTTATGCCAGACCAGTTGAAAATCAAAAGACTTGATTTCTACTGGCGGCGTAAAAATTTTGATCCGCCGGTCATGGCCAATGCCTTCAAGGCTGCGCCGCGCTACGGTCAGTATCAGGTCAGTACCGGAAATCAACTCATTGGCAACACCCCAGTGCGGCAAAGTGACCGCGATGCGTCGTTTCAAACCTTGAAAACTCAGTGCTTGGTCAATCTCATTATCCGCACCTGAGCGCATGGCAACCAGAACGTGCGGGCGAGCCAACCAGTTTTCCAGATCAAGTATGCTATTCTCAGGCAAGCTCTTTGCATCCGCCAAGCAAGCGAAGTTCTCCATAAATAGGGTGTGCATGCGTAGCTCATCTGCTATTTGGCCTGGAAACACGCCGAGCGCCATATCAACTTCCCCGTCGAGTACGTCAGCCAGCATGGCTTCACGGCTGGCCTGGGTCACGTTGAGAGCGATTGCGGGCGCACGGTTCCTGAGCTTGCGAACCAGATCGGGCAGGAGTATGCGCGCTCCATAGTCTGACATCGCCAACCGGAACAGCCGCTGTGTGCGAGCAGGGTCGAACTGTGGGGGATCCAGCAACGCATCAAGTTGCCCGAGTATATCGGTCAATGTCGGCAGTAACGCCGCCGCGCGCGGGGTCAGCTCGAACCTGCCTGAACGACGGGTCAGCAGCGGGTCATCCAGTATTCGCCGCAGATGCGCCAGCGCATGACTGACCGCAGGTTGGCTTTTGTGCAAGCGCCGCGCGGCGCGAGAAACGTGCTTTTCCAGCAACAAGGCGTGCAACGCCAATAACAAGTTGAGATCAATTCGCCTTAGATTATTCATTGTACGAATATTCTATGGTGAAAATAAGAATTTTTCATTCTATTTTTTGATAGATAAAGTAAGTCTTCCAGACCATCATGTTGGAGCACACCATGCCTTCCTCTTTCCCGTTCTCCACCGTACTTTTCGCCCTTGCGGCCTTGATTGCTGGAGCGCTGGTGCCGTTTCAGGCGGGCAGCAATGCAGCGCTGGGGCGTGCCTTGGGACATCCGCTGTGGGCGACGGTCGCCTCACTTCTGGTCAGTCTGTTGGTTGTGCTGCCAGTGATTTTTGCCATGCGCGTTCCCATGCCCAGCCTCGGGCAAACACCGCAATTGCCTTGGTGGGCATGGTTGGGCGGTGTAGCCGGCGTGGTCTATATCACTGCTGCCTTGTTGTGTTGTCAACAAATAGACTTGTCCGGTTTTAAAGCAAATGAACTGTCCGGTTTTGCCTTGCGGTTTCAGGCGGCGTAGGGCGTAGCCC
>NZ_LSZO01000109.1 GCF_001580025.1 Ventosimonas gracilis
TGATTTTCGAACGTTTGAAGTACCTATTTTTACCAGTCATATCAGGAAGTTATCATGCCATAAAAACATGTTTGCTTCCTAAGACCCAAATTATTTATGCAAATAAATTCTTAAATCCGGCCAAGCGGCGAAAACCCTGTGTTGCCCGGTGTTGGCGCACAGCCCACCCACAATTTATCCACAGAAGTGGCCCTCTTATCCACAGAACTATCCCTTGCCAGCGGCAGGAAAACACAATATCTTGTGCATTGATAATAAAAATAACACTAGATGTTGTGTATCGCTACCTTTGACTGCCACAGGACATTTTTTTATGCACACTTTAAGCGCCCACCAGAACAATCCTGCTGCCAGCGCCTTTGAACTCGCTGCCATCATCCCTGGGCAGCTTCGTGTTATCAAACGCAACGGCACGCTGGTGCCTTATACCGACGATAAAATCAGCATCGCCATTACCAAAGCGTTTTTGGATGTGGAAGGCGGCACGGCGGCGGCTTCCAGTCGTGTGCATGAGACGGTGGCGCGGTTGACGGCGCAAATCAGCGCAACCTTTCGCCGTCGCATGCCGTCCGGTGGCAGTTTGCATATCGAGGAAATCCAGGATCAGGTCGAGCTGGAACTGATGCGCGCCGGTGAGCATAAAGTCGCCCGCGAATACGTGATTTACCGCGAGGCGCACGCCGCCGCGAGGCGCCAGCGCGAGGCGCAAGCCAAGGCGCAGGTTGCCGCCAGTGACGAAGCGCTGCTTTATGTCACAGGCAAAGATGGCCAGCGTAAGCCGCTGGATACCAAGCGCCTGCAAACTCTGCTGATGGAGGCTTGCACAGGTCTTGCCGAGGTCGATGCCAAGCGCATTGAGCATGAAGCCATCAAGAACCTTTACGACGGCGTGGCCGAAGCCGATGTCAGCACCGCTTTGGTGATGACTGCCCGCGCTCTGGTCGAGCAGGAGCCGAACTACAGCCAAGTCACCGCGCGCCTGCTGCTGGACAGTCTGCGCAGCGAAGCGCTTGGCTTTTTGGGACTGGCCGAACGCGCGACCAGCGGCGAAATGGGCGAACTTTACCCGCAGGCCTTGGGCGTTTATGTCGCCAAAGGCATCGAACTGGAGCTGCTTGACCCGGCACTTGCCGCATTTGACCTCGACCGCTTAGGTCTGGCTTTGCAACATGAGCGCGACCAGCAATTTACTTATTTAGGACTGCAAACGCTGTACGACCGCTACTTTATCCACAAGGACAAAGTACGCTTTGAGCTGCCGCAACTGTTTTTTATGCGCGTAGCGATGGGACTTGCACTGAATGAAGCCGATAAAAACGCGCGCGCCATCGAGTTTTACAACCTGTTGTCCTCGTTCGACTACATGGCCTCCACGCCAACGCTGTTTAACGCCGGCACCCTGCGCCCGCAGCTTTCCTCTTGCTATCTCACCACCGTGCCGGATGACCTCTCTGGCATTTACAACGCCATTCACGACAACGCCATGCTGTCCAAATTTGCCGGCGGCTTGGGTAATGACTGGACTTGCGTTCGTGCGCTCGGCTCGCCCATCAAAGGCACCAATGGGCAGTCGCAGGGTGTGGTGCCTTTTTTAAAAGTGGTCAACGATACGGCCGTTGCCGTTAACCAGGGCGGCAAGCGCAAAGGCGCGGTCTGTGCCTATCTGGAAATCTGGCATCTGGATATTGAAGAGTTTTTGGAGCTGCGCAAAAACACCGGCGATGACCGCCGCCGCACGCACGACATGAATACGGCCAACTGGATTCCCGACCTGTTTATGCAGCGCGTGTTTGATGATGGCGATTGGACGCTGTTTTCCCCGTGCGACGTGCCGGATTTGCACGATTTAACCGGCCAGGCTTTTGCCTCGCGTTATGCTGAATACGAACAGATGGCGCAAAACGGCCAAATCAAACTGCATAAGCGCCTGAACGCCAAAGACCTCTGGCGCAAGATGCTGTCGATGCTGTTTGAAACCGGTCATCCTTGGTTGACCTTTAAAGACCCGTGCAATCTGCGCAGCCCGCAGCAGCATGTCGGGCGGGTGCACAGCTCCAACCTGTGCACGGAAATCACGCTCAATACCAGTGCCGATGAAATCGCTGTCTGCAACCTGGGGTCGGTCAATCTGCTGCGCCATATCGAAGACGGCAAACTTAATGTAACGCGCCTTGAACGCACGGTTAAAACCGCCGTGCGCATGCTCGATAACGTGATTGACATCAACTACTACGCCGTACCGCAAGCGCGTAATTCCAATCTCAAGCACCGCCCGGTGGGTTTGGGTTTGATGGGCTTTCAGGATGCGCTCTATCAGCAGGGTATTGCCTATGCCTCGCAAGAGGCGGTGGAATTTGCCGATGAGTCGATGGAGCTGATCAGCTACTTTGCCATCAGCGCCTCCTGTGATTTGGCCGATGAGCGCGGCTGCTATCAAACCTTTGATGGTTCGCTCTGGTCACAAGGCATACTGCCGCTGGATTCTTTGCAATTGCTCGCCCAGCAACGCGGTGAAAAATATTTGCAAGTAGACCGCACTGAGCGTCTTGACTGGCAGGCACTGCGCGAGCGCGTTAAACGCGGCCTGCGCAACTCCAACCTGATGGCGATTGCACCGACTGCAACCATCTCTAATATCGTCGGCGTGTCGCAGTCGATTGAGCCGACCTACCAGAACCTCTACGTAAAATCGAACCTGTCCGGTGAGTTCACCGTGATCAATCCGTATCTGGTGCATGAACTTAAGCGGCGCGGCCTGTGGGACAAAGTCATGGTCAATGACCTTAAATACTACGACGGCTCGCTGCAAAAAATCGAACGCATCCCGGCCGACCTTAAAGCGCTGTACGCCACTGCGTTTGAAGTCGAACCGCGCTGGCTGGTCGAAGCGGCCAGCCGCCGGCAGAAATGGATTGACCAGGCGCAGTCGCTCAATCTTTATATCAATGAAGCCTCTGGCAAAAAGCTGGATTTAACCTACCGCATGGCTTGGTATTTAGGTCTTAAAACCACCTACTACCTTCGCGCACTGGCGGCCACCAGCGCAGAAAAATCCACCGTCACCACTGGCACCTTAAATGCCGTTGCCGCAGGCGGCGACAGCGCCTTGCAAGCCGCCCCGGTGCCGCCCGCCTGTTCGATTGACAACCCGGACTGCGAAGCCTGCCAGTAACCGCATTGCCCTTAAGCGAAAAAACATTGTTCAGATAGAAAGGAGCTTTCCTCATGCTAAGTTGGGACGAACCGTCAAGCAAACCCTCTGCCATCCTGCCCGCCGTCCGCTACGACTTGTCAGGCGAGCCCGCCAGCCGCGTACAAGCCGCCCGCCAAGTTGAAGCCTGCGATAGCGCCGCAATGACGCGTGCCAAAGCCGCCCTTGATGAACTCGATATTGCCGAAGGTTTGGCAGAATTGGCCGGTAGTGCCGCCCGCGTGCGCGTGGACGACAAGCAAATGATTAACTGCCGCGCCGATTTAAACCAATTAGTGCCGTTTAAATACGACTGGGCTTGGCAAAAATACTTGGACGGCTGCGCCAACCATTGGATGCCGCAAGAAATCAATATGACCGCCGATATTGCCCTGTGGAAAAGCGATCAAGGTTTAACCGAAGACGAGCGGCGCATTATTAAACGCAATTTAGGCTTTTTTTCTACAGCCGACTCCCTGGTCGCCAATAATCTGGTGCTGGCGGTTTACCGTTTAATTACCAACCCGGAATGCCGCCAATATATTTTGCGTCAAGCCTTTGAAGAAGCCATCCACACCCACGCTTACCAATATTGCATTGAATCCTTGGGGATGGATGAAGGCGAAATCTTCAATATGTACCACGAGATTCCATCGGTCGCCAAAAAAGCCAGTTGGGGACTTAAATACACGCGCTCGATCAGCGACCCGACCTTTACCACCGGCACGCCAGAGCGCGACAAACAGTTTTTAAGAAACTTGATTGCCTATTACTGCGTATTGGAAGGCATCTTCTTTTATTGCGGCTTTACGCAAATCCTGTCAATGGGCAGGCGCAATAAAATGACCGGCACCGCTGAACAATTCCAGTACATTTTGCGCGATGAATCGATGCACCTTAATTTTGGCATCGACATGATTAACCAAATTAAAATTGAAAACCCGCACCTGTGGGACAGCGCGATGAAAGACGAAGCCACGCAAATGATTTTGCAAGGCACTCAGCTTGAGGTCGAATACGCAAGGGACACCATGCCGCGCGGCGTACTCGGCATGAACGCTGCCATTATGGAGGACTACTTAAAATTTATTGCCAACCGTCGCTTGGTACAAATCGGCCTGCCCGAAGAATATCAAGGCACCACTAATCCTTTCCCGTGGATGAGTGAAATCATGGATTTAAAGAAGGAAAAAAACTTCTTTGAAACCCGCGTCACCGAATATCAAACCGGCGGCGCGTTAAGCTGGGATTAACACCTGCTGTCTAACTGTCCATTCCAACAAAATGGACAGTGTCTACTTGGCGTATTCAATCAGCTCCCAGCGGGCGCGGCCTTCGCCGATTTCGATACGGCGGCTTTGGCCGCCGTGAAAGCCAGCTTGCGCGAAGAGTTCGCCAGCGACGAACCTTGCACTATTGGCGGCGATAACGCGGTCTTCTTCGGAAATAATCAAGGCTTCGTGCGGCAAACGTACCAGGTGGGCTATCAGTACGGCTTCAAAGCGGCTGCTGATAATGTCGATACCGGCAATGCCGATAAAACGTCCGTCCAGATGCAGCGGGCTGGTAAAGGTGAGGATGTTCATGTCCTGCCCATAGAGGTCGATATAAGGGCCGGTAATGCCGCTGCGTCCGCTTTGCTGCGGGCGGGTAAACCAAGGCATGTTGCGGTAGTCGTAGTAACTTTCGCTCTTGCGGTTAAAACTTAAAGCAAGCTGGGTAATGCGTCCGGCCTGATTAAGGCAGCGCCATTCGGCGTACATTTCTTTATCTTGCAGCGTACCCGGCTCCAAGATAATGCCGCCGCCTTGTAACAGCCCGCCTGCATCGCGCAGGGTTTTATCAATCAGCGGCCTGACCCCGGCGACCATATCGCGAGCCTTGGGCGCACTTTGTAAGCCGCGCCAGATTTGCAAGGTTGCTTGACTTAAACGGTCGATACGGGAAAACACACCGCTTATTGACGCATTGATGCGTTCTGCGCAGCGCAATAACGGGTCTTGTTCAGGTTGTTCGACGATTTGCGGTTGCGTTGCCATATTCACGCGCCTTTTTGTCATTGTGGCTGTCGCTTGAGTTAAAGCGGCTCAGGGAGGCTGGTTGCTGCTAATCGTTCCAACTTAAGTTTTATCAAGCGTTTGATATTACGCGTAATTTGCGCTTCAGCCAGAGCGCCGGCCAGATTGGCATCGGCGCTGGCAATGGCACTGGCAATGGCGTGGTGCTCTTGCTGCACGCTTTCGACCGTAGGCCAGCCTTCTTGCGGCAGCCAGAGCCATTGGCCGATTTCGCCTTGCAGGCGAATTTGCGCATGGGTTAGGCGTACCGATTGCGAGGCAACCGCTATCTCAATATGAAAACGCGCATCGGCACGGCGCAGTTCGTGCCTGCCGCCCGCATGAGCCAGCGCGTTAATGTAGTGGGTCAAATGCTGATGATGTTCCGCCGAGGCACGTCGCGCCGCCAGCCGTGCGGCCATGCTGGAAATAGCGGCGTGCTCGTCGGCCAAATCGCGCAGTTCAATAATGCTGATGGCATCGAGGCGTTCCAGCAGCGCTTCGGGCAGGATTTCTTCGCGGGCGCGGACAAAACTGCCACCGTTACGCCCACGGCGGGTTTCGATAATGCCGCCTTGGCGTAGATGGGCGAGCGCCTCGCGCAAGGTAACGGTCGCCACGCCAAAATGCGCCGCCAGTTCGTTCTCGCTGGGTAGTTGCTGGCCTTCGCTAAACAGCCCAAGGTCGATGGCTTCCAGCAGGCGGCGCACTACTTCCGCAGTGCGCCCTTCTTGGTGCAAGCGAATAAAAGACCCCATCTGGGAAGACGCAGGAGCGTTCATGCGGGCAATCACTTAAAACTCAGTAAAGCTTAAGAATGTAGCAGAGTTACCGTGCGTTTTGCCGCAATGGCGTCTGTTAAGCACGATAACGGCTCGGATAGTTCTCTTAAGCCACCACCGGGAAGCCGTTACAACTTAAGTGCGTGAAAGCCTGAGTAATGCGGGTTTTTCGTCGTTACTGCGCAGTGGCTCGGCTTCCTGGTCTTGCGCGCGCAGTTTGGCAAGTCGTGATTCCTTGTGAATAATCAGCGGTTGACGGGTTTGCGCTTTGGGTTTGGCCGCTCCTTCCTGGCGCAATGGCGCGTCACTCATCAGACTGTTGTAACCGCCTCGTCGTCCGCCGTGTTTGCTGTTTGCGCTCGCCCCTGTGGTGTTTTTGCGCTTGTTTGCGCCTGCTTTGCGTGGATGGCTGCTGGATTTGCCGCCAGAGGCGGTGCCGTTTGCTTGCGCAGGATGCCCGCCGCGCGGTTTGCCGCTTGGCGATTTTGCGCGGCGCGGCGGCGCTTGATAGGGACTTACGTAGTCGGCGCGGTTGCCGAAGTTGTCGATATCATCATCGAGGAAATCTTCCGGGTCACGCTCTGGCGGCAGTTCGGGCTGAATAAACGGCTGCCTGTGCACGGCAGGCTTGTCACGGCGTAGCAGTCTGCTGCGTCCATTGCCTGCGGTTTTATCGCGCCCGCCGCGTTCGGGGCGATTTTGCGTCTTGCCCAGGTCACGCTCAGTGGTCGCCTCCGGCCGTTTGCGGCGTAGCGGATGGCGGGTTTTGCGGCCAGTGTTTGGTCTGGGACGTTCTTCACGAGCCGTCATGGTCATGTCGTCTTCGCTGGCTTCGCTAGAGGATTCCTCCGGCACGGACGGCGAGTGCGGCGCGGGTGTGATGGTACTGGGTTCAAAGTCTTGCATATCGCCTTCGGCAATCGACAGGCGAGTTAAACGCTCAATCGCCCGCAGCAGTTTTTCTTCAGCCGGGGCGACCAGTGACAGCGCCTCGCCACTGCGACCACTGCGACCGGTGCGGCCAATACGGTGGACGTAGTCTTCGGCCACTTGCGGCAGTTCAAAGTTGACCACGTGCGGCAGTTGGTCAATATCAAGGCCGCGCGCGGCAATATCGGTGGCGACTAATACACGCACCGCGCCGCTTTTAAAATCCGCCAGCGCTTTGCTGCGGGCGTTTTGGCTTTTGTTGCCGTGGATGGCGAGCGCAGACAGGCCGCGTTTGTCCAAATATTCGGCAAGCCGATTGGCACCGTGCTTGGTGCGGGCAAATACCAAGACTTGCTGCCAGTTGCCGCGTTCAATCAGATGCGCGAGCAGGGCGCGTTTGTATTCCGGCGCACAGTATAGTACGCGCTGGTCAATACGCTCTACCGTGGTATTCGGCGGGGTGACTTCAATACGTTCGGGGTTTTTCAGTAGTTTTTCGGCCAGCTCGCTGATATCGTTTGAAAAAGTCGCGGAAAACAACAGGTTTTGCCGCTCCTTAGGCAGTTTGGCAAGAATTTTTTTAACATCGCGGATAAAGCCCATATCGAGCATGCGGTCGGCTTCATCCAGTACCAGAATTTCGACTGTGGACAGGTCGGCCGCACCCATCAGCGCCAAATCCAGCAGCCTGCCGGGGCAAGCGACCAGCACATCCAGCCCGCCTTCCAGCGCATCGACTTGCGACTTGGTACCCACTCCGCCAAATACCACGGCACTATTAAGCGGCAGTTTTTCAGCATAAGCACGAAAGCTGTCGTGTACCTGTGCGGCCAGTTCGCGCGTGGGCGTAAGCACCAGCGCGCGGGTCTGCCCGCTTCCTGCCCGTTTGCTGTTGTCAGCAAGACCTGCGGGGAAAAGTTTTTGCAAAATCGGCAGGGCAAAGCCTGCGGTTTTGCCGGTGCCGGTCTGCGCCGCTACCATCAGGTCGCGGCCTTGCAACAGGGCGGGAATGGCGCGCTGTTGCACGGGAGTGGGTGCGTTGTAGCCGAGCGCCGCCACTGCGGCGGCCAAAGCCTCAGAAAGTCCGAGGGAGGCAAAGGACATGGGTCATCCTGTGTGCTGGGCGCAATGCCCGTGGGTGGTGAAATCTGACTACTGCCCACATTCACCCGCTGGCGGGGACAAGGGCTAAAAGTCAGGGGGAACGCTGCCAAACATGAAGTACGGCGCTGTTTGATTTCTTGCGTACTTACGCCTGCGACTGCCAAAGGTGATGCAGGCATGCGGACGTGGCTGGTTGTAAATTATAGCAGAATGCTTTGGTTTTTCTGCAATCACTTTTTATCGACTAAGCACAGAAGCGGTTGACCTGTATCAAAATGCCAGCCGTATCTGTGTCGATATTTGCAAGACGCTATAAAAGTGCCTGGATGCTAGAATATTTGGCTTGTTTCTCCACGCGGGCAAACTATTTGCCCTGATTGTTTTTGTCATCTTGAGCCCGATTGACTGCCGACAGCTTTTCGCCCCAGCAAAATCCAGCGTCAAGATCTGTATAACCGAGTAGATTTAAAATAATAAGATCTTATAAATCAAGAGGATAAAGTGAAAAAATTACTAATGATCGATAACTACGATTCCTTCACCTGGAATCTGGTGCAGTACTTTGCTGAATTGGGCGCGGATGTGCAGGTCATTAAAAATGACGAGTTGGATATTGCCGCCATTGCTGCGCTTTCGCCTGCGCGCATTGTGCTGTCGCCCGGCCCCTGTACGCCGAATGAGGCGGGCGTCTCGATGGATGTTATCCGCGAGTTTGCAGGTCAATTGCCGATTTTGGGGGTTTGTCTGGGGCATCAGAGTATCGGCCAGGCGTTTGGCGGCGAAGTGGTGCGTGCGCGGCAAGTGATGCACGGCAAGACCAGTGCGGTTTTCCATAAGGGCGAAGGCGTATTTGCCGGGCTCAACAATCCGCTGGTACAGACCCGTTACCACTCGCTGATAGTGGCAAAAGGCAATCTGCCGGATTGCCTCGAAATCACCGCCTGGACGCAGCATGAGGACGGCTCTACGGATGAAATCATGGGATTGCGTCATAAGCGTTTTAATGTCGAAGGGGTGCAGTTTCACCCCGAATCAATACTTTCCGAGCAGGGGCACGCGCTGCTGGATAACTTCTTACAGCAGCAGGGCGGGGTACGCTGATGGATATCAAGGCCGCATTGGCGCGGGTCGCGCAGCAACTGGATTTAAACAAAAACGAGATGCAGTCGGTGATGCGCCAAATCATGAGTGGGCAGTGCAGCGAGGCGCAGATTGCCGCCTTTTTAATGGGCATGCGCATCAAAAGCGAGACCATTGAAGAAATCGCAGCCGCCGCCAGTGTGATGCGTGAACTTGCAGACAAGGTTGAACTGCCCAGTCTTGACCATGTGGTGGATTTAGTCGGTACCGGCGGTGATGGAGCCAATCTGTTTAACCTGTCGTCCTCTTCAAGTTTTGTCGTCGCCGCCGCCGGAGGTAAAGTCGCCAAACACGGCAACCGAGCGGTTTCCAGCAAAAGCGGTAGCGCTGATTTGCTGGAAGCGGCGGGCATTTATCTAAAGCTTTCGCCCGCGCAAGTGGCGCTTTGCATTGAGTCGGTCGGCGTCGGCTTTATGTTTGCGCAAGTGCACCATCAGGCCATGCGCCATGCCGCCGGGGCGCGTCGTGCGTTGGGGCTGCGCACTTTGTTTAATCTGCTAGGACCTTTGACCAATCCGGCGGGCGTGCGTCATCAAGTGCTTGGCGTGTTCAGCCAGGCACTCTGTAGGCCGCTGGCCGAAGTGCTGCGCCAATTGGGCAGCGTGCATGTGCTGGTGGTGCATTCGCATGACGGGTTGGATGAATTTAGCTTGGCAGCGGCAACCCATGTGGCCGAACTTAAAGACGGCGAAATTTTTGAATACGACCTGCTGCCCGATGAAGTCGGTCTGCCCGCGCAAACCCTGCTGGGGCTGACGGTAGACAGTCCGGCCGCTTCGCTCGCCTTGGTGCGTGACGCACTCGGCAAACGCAAGAGCGAAGCGGGCCGTAAAGCGGCTGAGCTGATGGCCTTAAACGCGGGCGCTGCACTCTATGCGGCCGACCTTGCCAGCAGTTTTAAAGAAGGCGTACAGCGTGCGCAAGATGCCGTATGCAGCGGTCTGGCGCGCGAGAAAATGGACGAACTGGCGGCCTTTACTAATATCTTTCGTGAAGAAAATCAAAAAAGCGGCGAGGAAAGCAGGGCATGAGCATTCCCAGCATTTTGCAAAAAATCCTCACCCGCAAAGCGCAAGAAGTGAGGGAGCGCCGCCTTCGTCTGCCGCTAGCAGAACTGGAGCAAGCCGCCCGCACGGCCAGCCCTGTGCGCGGCTTTGCTCAAGCCTTGCAGAGGCGGGTAAGGCAAAAGCAAGCCGCGGTGATTGCCGAAATTAAAAAAGCCTCGCCCAGCAAGGGTGTATTGTGCGAAGACTTTGCCCCGGCTGCCATTGCGCAAGGTTATGAAAAGGGCGGGGCATGCTGCCTTTCAGTATTAACCGATGTGGATTTTTTCCAAGGTGCAGATGAGTACCTAAAGCAAGCTCGCGCCGCTTGCTCGCTGCCGGTTATCCGCAAGGATTTTATGCTAGACCCCTACCAAATTATCGAAGCGCGCGCCTTGGGTGCGGACTGCGTGTTGCTGATTGTCGCGGCGCTTTCAGATGGGCAACTGGCTGAACTGGCTGCGGTTGCAGAGGCTTACGGTTTGGATGTATTGGTTGAAGTGCACGATGCGGCTGAACTGGAGCGCGCCCTTTGCCTGCCCAATGCACCGCTACTGGGTATCAATAACCGCAATCTGCACAACTTTGAGGTCAGCCTTGATACCACTATCGACTTGCTGCCGAAAATCCCTCAAGGTGGTCGCCTGTTGGTCACAGAAAGCGGTATATTAAGTCGCGCCGATGTGCGACATATGCAGGAGCAGGGCGTTTATGGTTTTTTGGTCGGCGAGGCTTTTATGCGAAGCCCGGAACCTGGCGCAGAACTGGCGCGATTGTTTTTCCCTTAAATACCCTCTCCCGCACGCGGGTGAGGGGAGTGCATCGGTGTTTGGGTGAGGGAAAGGGCAGGGCGGTTATTGCACTATTTCAACTCTATCGACATCAATTTCACGTTCGCCCCGTTTTTTGTGCTCCACCTCGCCATAGAGGCGCACTTGGGTGGTTTCTGAAACGGCTTGCGCTGGCCATTCGTCGTTATCGATTTCCACCTGGATAATGCCGCTGTCATCCTTGAACTCGTAGTGTTCTTTGCGCAGGCGCTGGGTGATATAGCCGGTCAGCACGGCGGGCGTATCGTCAGCGGCTTTCATGGCTTCTGCCACCGTGGTTACGGAACCTGGCGCACTTGGCCCGGTGTAGCCAGAGGCTGGCTTATGTCCGCGCCCGCTATCAGGGCCGGTATAACCGGCGGCGAAGGCAAGGCCGCTAGAAGCAGCCAGCACAGCAGAAGCTAACAACAGTTTAAGTTTCATGGAAAAACTCCTTTTAAGTGGATAAGTGGCAGGTTAAACCTAAGCCGAATTTTCTTGGCGCACCGAGCAAACCCATTGGACATGCCCTCGCAGCGAAAGTTCCAACTGGTCGCCACTTTGTAATGCACCCACTCCAGAGGGCGTGCCGGTAGAAATCACGTCTCCGGCTTGCAAGCTGAAGTGTTCGGCAATAAAGCGGATTAAACGAATAATCGGCCAGTGCATCTGGCGGCTGTTGCCTTGTTGACGGACTACGCCGTTGATTCGTAATTCAATAGCGATATTGGTCATGTCTTTTATCGTCTTTGCAGGTACAAAGGGCGCAAGTACATAGGCACCGTCGAAGGCTTTGGCGAGTTCCCAGGGGTGTCCGTTTTTTTTGAGTTTATCCTGTACATCGCGCAAGGTTAAATCCAGTGCGGGTGCATAACCGATAATGCTTTGCATGATTTGTTCGGCGCAGACTTTTCCGGATAAGGGTTTACCCAGCAGTACGGCAATTTCCGCCTCGTGATGGACTGCGCCTTGGTCATTTGGAATGGCAAAACTTTGCTTAAAGGGAACCGTACAACTGCCCGGTTTAATAAACAACAAGGGTTGTTCCGGCAGCGGATTATTCAGTTCAGCCGCATGCGCGGCGTAATTACGACCTACGCAAACCACTTTACCCAATGGTAAATCAATGGGGCTGCCGTCTTGATAGCAATGTTGATAGCTCATGGTTTAAAAAATCTTGCCGGGATTCATAATGCCGTGTGGGTCAAATACCGCTTTAATCGCCTTCATGGCGTTTATTTCAGCAGGCGAGCGACTGTAATTAAGCCCGCTGCGTTTAACCAGACCCACGCCATGTTCAGCGCTAATCGATCCTTGATAGCGCTGAACCGTTTCAAAGACCTGTTTATTGACCTCATGGCATTTGCTAAAGAAGGCTTCTTTGCTTAAGTTGTCGGGTTTCAGGATATTTAAATGCAGATTACCGTCACCAATATGGCCGTACCAAATCACTGCAAAATCGGGATAGTTTTGCTGAACCAGTTGATCAATATCGCGTAAAAAATCCGGCACGCGGCTGACGGTAACGGAAAGATCATTTTTATAGGGCGAAAAGTGACTCAGCGTCTCTGAGATATATTCACGCAGTTTCCATAAGTTGGCGAGTTGCTGTGTGCTTTGGCTGATAACGCCATCAGCCACCCAGCCGTTTTCTAGCGCTTGTTCAAATAAAGAAAGCGCTTGATTGCTGATGTCTTCATTAAGCGCCTCAAATTCCAGTAAGGCATAAAACGGGCAGCGCGTTTCAAAAGGGGCGGGTACATCGCCGCGTGCCAGTATTTTTTCGAGCGCTTGCTCAGAGAAGAACTCAAAGGCGGTTAAATCCAGCTTGCTTTGGAAGCTGTGCAATAACGGCATAATGCAGTCCAAATCCGTGACCGCCAGTACCAAAGCAGTCAAGTTTTGCGGTGCACGGGAAAGCTGCATGCTGGCTTCGACAATAAAGCCTAAGGTACCTTCTGCGCCGATAAACAGTTGGCGTAAATCGTAACCGGTCGCGTTTTTAATCAGCCCTTGGTTTAAATCCAAAAGTTCGCCGGTGCCGCTAACGACTTTTAATCCGCTAACCCATTGGCGCGTTAATCCATAGCGAATGACTTTAATGCCGCCGGCATTGGTGCTGATATTGCCGCCGATTTGACTGGAACCGCTGGAGGCAAAATCCACCGGATAGTACAACGCGTTATCCTGCGCAAACTGCTGCAATTGCGCGGTGACTACCCCGGGTTGGCAGACCACGCGCCGTTCATAAGGGTTAAAGTCGATAATTTGGTTCATGGCATCAAAGGCAACCACCAACTCCCCATTGGCGGCGACGGCTGCACCAGAAAGCCCGGTACGTCCGCCGGACGGCACTAACGCCACGCCTTGCTCAATCGCCCAACGCACAATGGCTTGCACCTGCTCTATGGTTTTCGGCAAGGCAACCGCCAAGGGCGCGGGGGTGAATTGGCCGCTCCAATCCTTGCCGTAAGCGGCAAGGCTGCTGTCATCGGTGAGCAATTTGGCGGGAGCGATCAAGGCTTTGAGCTTATCGAGTGCAGGCATGAGAGGTGTCTCAAAAGGGCGCGGCGAATGAAAGCCGATATGCTAGCATGCGCACCCCCGAAAACCCCACCGCTACAGGAAAGCCAATGGCTAACGAGACTTCGCTGGATAAGCACCGCATTAAAATTCTGCTTCTCGAAGGCGTCCACCAAAATGCCTTGGAGCGCCTAAAAGCGGCCGGTTACAGCAATATTGAATATTTAAAGACGGCATTGCCGGACGATGAACTCAAGAAAAAAATCGCCGATGTGCAGTTTGTGGGTATTCGCTCGCGCACCCAACTTAGCGCTGAGGTGCTCTCTTGTGCGCAAAAGTTGCTCGCTATCGGCTGCTTTTGTATCGGCACTAATCAAGTGGATTTGGAAGCCGCCCGCGAGCGTGGTATAGCCGTATTTAACGCGCCGTTTTCCAATACCCGCTCGGTAGCCGAATTGGTATTGGCGGAAGCGATTTTATTGTTGCGCGGCATACCGGAAAAAAACGCTTCTTGTCATCGTGGCGGCTGGATTAAATCTGCAGAAGGCTCATTTGAAATTCGCGGCAAAAAGCTCGGCATTATTGGCTACGGTTCGATTGGCAGCCAACTTTCTGTGCTTGCCGAAGCGCTCGGTATGCAAGTGTGCTTTTTTGATACGGTTTCCAAATTGCCGCTGGGTAATGCAAGGCAAGTGGTCACATTGCATGAATTATTAAGCACCTGCGATATTGTCACGCTGCATGTGCCGGAATTGCCTTCTACGCAGTGGATGATTGGCGAAAAAGAAATTCGCGCGATGAAAAAAGGTGCCATCTTGCTTAATGCGGCACGTGGCAAAGTCGTTGAATTGGATGCCTTGGCAGAAGCCATTAAAGACGGACATTTGGGCGGTGCGGCGATTGATGTGTTTCCGATTGAACCCAAGTCCAACGATGAGCTGTTTGAAAGCCCGTTACGTGGTTTGGATAAAGTCATCCTTACCCCGCATATCGGTGGTTCAACAGCGGAAGCACAAGCCAATATTGGTTTGGAAGTTGCTGAAAAACTGATTAAGTACAGCGATAACGGCACTACTGTTTCTTCGGTCAACTTCCCCGAGGTTGCGCTGCCTTCACACCCCGGCCAACACCGCTTGTTGCATATTCACAAAAATATTCCCGGCGTGCTAAGCCATATCAACAAAGTATTTGCCGATAACCAAATCAATATTTTGGGTCAATACCTGCAAACCGATAGCCGAATCGGTTATGTAGTGATTGATGTGGATGCCGAATATTCAGAACTCGCGCTTAATAAGCTGCAACAAGTCCCCGGCACCATTCGTTGCCGCGTATTGTTTTAGTGATCACGCACTCTCCCCTCGGCCGCTTGCGGGAGAGGGGAGAGGGTCAATATCACTCCGCCTTATTTAAGCGAACCGCCAGCACATCACAGGGCGCACCGTGCAACAGGTCATTGGCGGTTGAACCCAATAACAGGGCAAGCCCATGCCTGCCGTGACTGCCGACTACCAGCAAATCACAACTTTGCTCAGTGGCGAGGCGGTGGATTTCCTGCCTGGGTTGGCCATAAAGTAAATGGCGACTTTCTACCGGCAGTTCGGGATAACGCGCACTGAACGCATCCAGGCGTTCTTGTGCTTGCTCAAACTGCTGCTTTTGCAGCAGCGAAAGATCCATCGGTACATCACCGCCAAAGGCCATAGTCACCGGTTCAATCACATGCACCAAGGACAGCCGCGCACCACTGGCTTTAACCAGCGCTTCGGCGCGTTGCATCACTTTGTGGCATTCATCGGAAAGGTCGCTGGCGACCAGAATATGCAGATAACTCATCAGAACACCTCCTCAAATGGGGTTGTCTTAAATTTTGCACTCAATATAACAACGCTGTTAATCCTCATCGACCGAAATACTGGGCATTACCGCGCTTTGCTTGGATAACGCGAGTCTTGCACTAACGCAACGTGCCATTTGCTGGTAAATCCGCGCAATCTCACTATCCGGTTCGGCAATGACCGTGGGTCTGCCGCCATCGGCCTGTTCGCGGATACTCATGGCAAGCGGCAAAGAAGCCAAAAGGTTAACGCCATACTGCGCCGCCAGCCGCTCGCCGCCGCCTTCGCCAAATATCGGCTCAATATGACCACAGCGCGAGCATTGGTGCGTCGCCATATTTTCTACCACACCCAATACCGGAATATTGACCTTGCGGAACATCTCCACGCCTTTTTTAGCATCGAGCAAGGCCAAATCCTGCGGTGTGGTGACGATAACAGCACCGCTGACCGGCACTTTTTGGGCCAAGGTCAACTGAATATCGCCGGTACCCGGCGGCATATCCACCACCAGATAATCCAGCGCATCCCAAGCCGTTTGTGTGAGCAGTTGCAGCAATGCGCCGGAAACCATAGGTCCGCGCCAGACCACCGGCGTATTCTCATCAGCCAAAAAAGCCATCGACATCAACGAAACGCCGTGCGCTTTCAGTGGTACAAAAAACTTGCCATCACGCACCTCGGGGCGCTGCTTGCCGCTTAGTCCAAACATAATGCCTTGGCTGGGGCCGTAAATATCCGCATCCAGTAGCCCCACCTGTGCGCCTTCTTGGGCAAGAGCCAACGCCAAATTGGCCGCCGTGGTCGATTTGCCAACCCCACCCTTGCCAGAGGCGACCGCAATAATATGTTTCACCCCAGTCAACGCTTGGGTTGTCATGAGTTGCATGCAAAAATCCTTAAATACCTACAAACCGGCAGCATTCTAGCGGTACATGGATGAAAAAAGCCGTCATATCGATATAATGCACCGTCTTACGCAGATTAGCCTTAATAACATGCCCGAACCCCGCAAAATACTGGTCACCAGCGCCCTGCCTTACGCCAATGGCTCCATCCACCTTGGGCATATGCTCGAATACATCCAAACCGATATTTGGGTGCGCTTTCAACGTTTACGCGGACATCTTGCCACCTATGTTTGCGCCGATGATGCACACGGCTCGGCCATTATGTTGCGTGCAGAAAAACAAGGTATCAGCCCCGAACAATTGATTGAGCAAGTGCGCGTCGAACATATGGCCGACTTTAAAGATTTTGCGGTAGATTTTGATAATTATTACAGCACGCACAGTGAAGAAAACCGTGAGCTGTCTGAAACTATTTATCTTAAATTACGTGATAAAGGGCTAATTGCCAATCGCTCGATTACCCAATATTTTGACCCAGAAAAAGGCATGTTTCTTGCCGACCGTTTTATTAAAGGCAGCTGCCCCAAATGCGGCGCAGAGGACCAATATGGCGATAACTGTGAAAAATGCGGCGCAACCTACAGCCCAACCGAATTGATTAACCCGCGCTCAGCCATTTCCGGTGCTGTGCCGATACTTAAAGAATCGCAGCATTTCTTTTTTAAACTGCCCGAATTTGAAAGCATGCTTAAAGCATGGACGCGCAGCGGCAGTCTGCAAGAAGCGGTCGCCAATAAATTGACTGAATGGCTGGATAGCGGTCTGCAAGAGTGGGATATTTCTCGCGATGCGCCTTATTTTGGCTTTGAAATCCCGGATCAACCCGGTAAGTATTTTTATGTCTGGTTAGACGCACCGATTGGCTATATGGCGAGCTTTAAAAATCTTTGCCAAAAACGCCCAGAACTTGATTTTAATGAATACTGGAAGGCTGATTCAAAAACCGAGCTTTATCACTTTATTGGTAAAGATATTGTTAACTTCCACGCACTCTTCTGGCCTGCTATGCTGCAAGGTGCAGGCTTTCGCAAACCCACCGCACTCAACGTGCACGGTTATTTAACCGTTAACGGGCAGAAGATGTCCAAATCACGCGGCACATTTATCCGCGCGCGCACTTGGCTGGAACATCTGGACGGCGAATATCTGCGCTATTATTACGCCAGTAAACTGGGGCGCGGCGTCGATGACCTCGATTTAAACCTTGATGATTTTGTACAAAAAGTCAATTCCGATTTAGTCGGTAAACTGGTAAATATCGCCAGCCGCTGCGCCGGATTTATCCAAAAAGGCAATGCTGGCGTACTGGTTTCAGACAATCCTGCCCCTGAACTTTGGCAGGCTTTCCAAAATGCAGCAGTGGATATTGCAAAAAACTACGAACAGCGTGACTTTTCCCGCGCCATCCGCGAAATTGTGGCGCTGGCCGACCAAGCCAACGCTTGGATTGCCGAACAAGCGCCTTGGGCATTAAGTAAGCAGGCGGGTAAAGAAGGGCAAGTACAGGCGATTTGTAGCTTAAGTATTAACCTGTTCCGTCAATTGATTATTCTGCTTAAACCCGTGTTGCCCGCACTGGCTCGCCGCAGCGAAGCCTTTTTAAATGTAGAGCCATTGACTTGGGCCGATTTATCCACACGACTGACAGAACATCGTATTAACCCATTTAGCGCATTATTAACACGCATTGATCCAGAAAAAATTACCAATATGATGGAAGCCTCCAAACAAGACTTAACCGTCGAAGCGCCTCCCGCACAAGGCAATGGCGAGCTGATTAAAGAGCCGCTTGCGGCGGAAATTAGCATGGATACCTTCGCCGCCTTGGATTTACGTATCGCTTTAATCGAAAAATGCGAAGCCGTAGCAGGAGCCGATAAACTATTGCGCTTAACCCTTGATATTGGTGATGCCAAACGCAGCGTATTAAGCGGTATTAAAAGCGCCTACCCCAATCCCGCTGAACTGGAAGGACGCCTAACCCTGTATCTTGCCAACCTCGCCCCACGCAAAATGAAATTTGGCCTATCCGAAGGCATGGTGCTGGCCGCCGGCCCCGGCGGCGAACAAATCCATCTGCTCAGCCCTGACCAAGGGGCAAGACCAGGGCAACGGGTTAGGTAAGGGAGCTAAATACTATGAATAATTCAGCAATCTACGGCATCTTTGGTGCAGGCGGTTTTGGCCGTGAGGTGATGCCGATAGCCTGCGCCATGCTGGCACGACAAGGTATTAAAAAAGAACAGATTGTCTTTATTGATGATGGCGCTGTAGCGAATTATCTAAATGGACATTTAGTGTTATCCAGAAAAGATTTTTTTAGCTATCCGGCAAATTCTCGCTATTTCAATGTGGCAGTGGGCGACTCCAAGATTAGAGAAAAGATTGTAAATGAATTTTTATCAGAAAAAGTATGTCCTTTTTCAATAACTTGTCCTAGTTCGATGAACTTAAGTCACAATCAGATTGACGAGGGAGCGATACTTTCACCCTATACAGTGGTTACTGCCAATGCGAAAATAGGCAAGTTCTTCCACTTAAATATATATTCCTATGTTGCACATGATTGCATTGTGGGTGATTTTGTTACTTTTGCTCCTAAAGTACAGTGCAATGGTGGGGTTGTTATAGAAGACCATGCTTATATTGGAACAGGTGCAATCATACGAAATTCTACGCCAAGCAAAAAAATAGCCATTGGATATGGTGCAGTTGTTGGTATGGGAGCTGTTGTTACCAAAAGTGTTCCAGCAGGTGCAACTGTTGTAGGCAATCCGGCAACCATTCTGAACAGGCACTGATACAAGATGTACCGAAAATGGATAAAGCGCTTATTGGATATTATTAGTGCGCTTATTATTTTACTGTTGCTTATGCCAATTTTATTACTCTTGATGTTACTGGTGGCTGTGTTTTTGGGTAGGCCTGTCTTTTTTAAGCAAACACGCCCCGGTTATCAAGCAGTACCTTTTCAGATGATTAAATTTCGTACCATGACAGATGCGCACAATGCTGAAGGCGAGCTTTTGCCCGATGCACAGCGCCTAACTCGATTTGGCAAGTTTCTTCGTGCAACCAGTTTGGATGAGTTACCGGAATTGTGGAATGTGCTGAAAGGCGAAATGAGTTTAGTTGGGCCGCGTCCCTTATTGATGGAATATTTGCCTTTGTACAGCAAAGAGCAAATGCGCCGTCATGAAGTTAAACCCGGTATTACTGGCTGGGCACAGGTTAATGGTCGTAATGCAATCAGTTGGACTGAAAAATTCAACCATGATATTTTCTATGTATCCCATTACAGTTTCTGCCTGGATATAAAAATCTTATTGTTGACTTGCAAAAAAGTATTTATTAGAGAAGGCATAACCCAAGCCGGTTCAGTGACCGCTGAAAAATTTACCGGGCAAGGCAATAATAACACTTGGGCTGTTATGGAGAGTCATCGTGCTTAATACCCCACTAAATCCTTGGCCGGACTATACCGAAGAAGAAGTAGCTGCGGTTGCGGAAGTTCTACGCTCCAATCAAGTCAATTATTGGACGGGCGAAGAAAGCCGAGCTTTTGAACGAGAGTTCGCTGAGTATTTAGGCTGCCAACACGCTATTGCCTTAGCCAATGGCACCTTGGCTTTGGATTTAGCACTGCGCACATTGGGCATTGCTACAGGCGATGAAGTTATCGTTACCCCACGCAGCTTTATTGCATCAGCCAGTTGCATCGTCAATGCCGGTGCAATTCCAGTATTTGCAGATGTCGATAAGGATTCACAAAATATTAGCGCAGAAACCATTGAACAAGTACTGACGCCTCGTACTCGCGCAATTATCTGCGTGCATTTAGCCGGTTGGCCTTGTGAAATGCAACCTATTATGGAATTAGCAAAAAAGCATGGTATTTACGTTATCGAAGATTGCGCCCAAGCCCACGGTGCACGCTATCAAGGCAAACCCGTTGGAACCATTGGCGATATAGCCGCTTGGTCATTTTGCCAAGATAAAATTATGACCACTGGCGGTGAAGGCGGGATGCTTACCCTAAATAATGAGCAGTGGTGGCGTAGCGCTTGGTCCTATAAAGACCACGGCAAATCTTGGCAGGCCGTCTACGAAAAACAACATCCCCCAGGCTTTCGCTGGCTACACGACTCCTTCGGCACCAATTGGCGCATTACTGAAATGCAATCCGTATTGGGTCGTATCCAATTACGCCGCTTGGAGAGTTGGAAAGCTCGCCGCCAATGGTTGGCATCACAAATAGACCAAGTTGCCAGTAAATACCCTTGCATTCGCGTGCCGACTGTACCTGGTCATATCGACCATGCCAAATACAAACACTATCTATTTGTAGAGCCACAACACCTAGGCCCAGGGATCACTCGCGACAGCATCATTGAGCAACTAAGCCAACGCGGCATACCCTGCTACCAAGGCTCCTGCTCTGAGATATACCTGGAAAAAGCATTCGCCAACAGCCCCTACCGCCCACAAACAAGCTTGCCTGTTGCACAGGAGCTAGGACAAACCAGCTTAATGCTCCTCGTGCATCCAACAATAACGGATGAGCAGATAGGGCGGGTGTGTGGAGAGTTGAGTAATATTTTCCAAGGGGCGTGCCGCTAGGGTCTGTTCCCGTTTCGTTTCAACTTATTGAAAAATGGT
Source organism: Ventosimonas gracilis (assembly GCF_001580025.1). Lineage (GTDB taxonomy): Bacteria > Pseudomonadota > Gammaproteobacteria > Pseudomonadales > Pseudomonadaceae > Ventosimonas > Ventosimonas gracilis. The sequence goes on from NZ_LSZO01000109.1 coordinate 20,987, forward strand.
AATGCCCCTAAAAACCTTGGGATTCAGAAGTAGAATTTTCTCGAACAGGGAGTTCTACAGATGAAGCGATCGAAGTTCACAGATAGCCAGATTGTCGTGGCGATCAAACGGGTTGAGAGTGGGTTGGCGGTGCCGGAGTTGTGCCGGGAACTGGGCATCAGTTCAGCGACGTTCTACAAGTGGCGCTCGAAATTCGGCGGGATGGATGTGTCGATGATGGCGCGCATGAAGGAACTGGAAGCGGAGAACACCCGGCTGCGCAAGATGTACATCGAGGAGAAGCTCAAGGCCGAGATCGCCTCGGAGTACTTGGCAAAAAAGTCCTGAGGCCGTCTCGCCGCCGTGAGATGGCCAAAGAGGTAGCCAGATCCAGGCGAGCATCGATCCGTGTGGCCTGCGCTGTCTTTTGCATCAGCGAATCCTGCTATCGGTACGAAGCCAAGCTCAAGGCCGAGAACGAGGAGATTGCGGATTGGCCCCAAGCGCGTGTATCGCATCTACAAAGCACTGGAGCTGAACCTGCGCATCACGCCGCACAAAAGGCTGGTTCGGCTGATGCCGGAGCCACTGGCGGTTCCTGGCACCATCAACGAAGTTTGGTCGATGGACTTCATGCATGACCCGTTGGCCGACGGGCGCAGCATCCGGATCTTGAACGCGATCGATGACTTCAACCGGGAGGCGCTGGGTATCGAGGTGGACTTCTCACTTCCTGCTGCTCGGGTAGCACGGGTGTTGAGCCAGATCATCGAACATCGGGGGCGGCCACTGGCGATTCGTTGCGACAACGGACCGGAATACGCGGGTTCGACGCTATTGGCCTGGGCTCAAAAGCGGGGCATTAAGTTCGACTTCATCCAGCCCGGCAAGCCGCAGCAAAATGCCTATATCGAGCGATTCAATCGGACAGCTAGGTACGAATGGATATCGCAGCATGAATGGGAAGACCTAGAACAGGTGCAGGACCATGCTGCGCGCTGGATGTGGCCCTATAATCACGAACGCCCGAATATGGCATTGGGCGGATTTACACCAAAACAGCGGCTAGCCATGGCCGCATCAGTTTCTACTTCTGCGACCCTGTAAGAATGGGAGTATTACCAAATGACTGCATCCTTTATCCAGAAACAATCTTTGTCTGGAGGTATCTATAGAAATGACATTCAAGGATTGCGAGCAATTGCAGTTTTGGCTGTAATTTTTTTTCATGTGAACAAAAAATATTTGCCTGGTGGTTTTGTCGGCGTTGACATGTTTTTTGTAATTTCTGGATTTTTGGTCGGGGGCATCATTTTGCGTCAGAAATTGGCGCGACAGTTTTCATTTATTGAGTTCTACAAGGCTCGGTGTAGAAGAATTGTACCGGCGTATTTTGCAATGGTGTCGGTTGTATCAATTTTTGCTGCTATTTTATTTATTCCTAAAGACTTTTCATTCTTCTGGAAAAGTTTAAAGTCAACACTTTACTTTGCAAGTAATCAATATTTTTCTGGGTTTGGCGATTATTTTGGCCCGAAATCCTATGAAATGCCGCTACTGCATACTTGGTCTTTAGCTGTAGAAATGCAATTTTATTTGCTCCTCCCTCTCTTTTTGGTTGTTATTCCGTTGCGATGGGTAAGAAAAATTTCTCTTGCATTAATATTTATTTTGGGTCTTAGGAAGCAAACGCGATCAAAGCGGCTGTTCACGCAGTAATTTTAGCAAGGCCAGATAGATGTTTTCATGTCGATGA
>NZ_LSZO01000110.1 GCF_001580025.1 Ventosimonas gracilis
GCCAGAGTGTCATACCACTTGTGGGGCTTTTTTTCTGTGCGGCGGCTTCTTTGTTTTCATCTTTCATTGCGACCTTAATTTTCGCGCGTATTTTCAAATTGTTCGGCGGCGGGTAGCTGGCTATTGACGATCAGGCGGAATAAATCCGGCTCGTTAATCAGCCTGACTTTTTGCATTCCGCCTTTGGTCTGAAGGGGGTGGTGTTTTACCACCCCCTTGCAGTGCAGCTTGATGGCGTTGACGGTATCGCTATATCCCAGCGCTTCGGCAATGTCTTTGCCGACAAACCAAGGTTCGCCTTGAATCTCGATTACGCGGATTGAAAAATCGTCGGTTTTGAATGGGATGATGTTCATGTTGTTGCTCCTTGCTTTGGGTTGAGGTGATTTGCTTCTTTAGTTTTAACTGCCGGAATTCCGGCAGTTTCCAAGTTCAGGATTTCCGGCATCGATTAGCCTTGATAAAGCCAGTCCAGTACCTCGCTGGCGCTTGCGACACCTGCGGCGCGGTTGTTTTCGGCGCGGGCTAGTGCGTTATCCAGCCATTGGCTGACCAGTCTTATCGTGGCGTACAGGTTTTCTTTGCGCAGCGCTTTGGGATTCTGATCAATCAACTGCTTGACCCCGCGCAGGTAGTGGGCGGCTTCATTCACTGGCACGATTTTTTGATAGCACATAGCGACTCTCCCTTAGAGGCTGGCGACATCGTTGGCGGGTAGTTGCGGCGGTTTCGCGGGGTTGATGCCGAGCTGGTGGGCGGACAGGCGGGCGCTTTGGCCCAAGGCGCGAAGCAGTGCGCCCAAGATGGACAGGCGTTCTTCCAGCGTCATATTTAAATCGGCCGGATTTTGCATAAACATGCTGACCAGCCGGTCGCGGGTGAGCACGCGGGTGTCTTGGCTTAGGCGGCGGCAGCGTTCATTGCCTTGGTGATCAACATCCAGCAGCCAGCGTGCGCTATGGTGTTCGTGAAGCGGGATGGTGAAGGTGAGGGTTTTGGTCGGCGCGGGCGGCGGGAGTGCTTTGCCGGTTAATGCCGCTTCCATTTGGTTAAACGCTTCGATATAGGCCAGCTTGAAGGCCAGCGCTTTCTTGCCGGTAAAGCCCATTGCGAGCAAGGTAAAGCCGTCGCGGGTGAGGTGGTAGGCTTTGCTTTCGCGGGTTGCGCCGTTGGCATTGGTCGCGCCGGTAATTTCTACCTGAATTGTGGTGGGCTGAAAATTAAGCCGACCAGAAACAGGCAAATCAGGGATTAACTTTTCAATAGCGGCGAGCACATTTTTATGCTGCTTGCCATACACGCGGGCGACTTCCGTGCTGCTGGTGACAGCGCGGCCTTCGATAAGCTGAACGGATGGATGAATGCTATGCGCCAGTTGCGGCACGTTGACGGGGTTAGTCATGGCAATGACTCCTGTGCTTACGGATTAAACCCGCCTTTCCGCTTGCACACGGGCGGACGGGACTGTATGGGTGTGCAAGACCGGGGCACAGTGACCGGCAGGCGTGACCGCCTCCCACACAGCCCGTCCATAACAGGACTTGCCATGCGTTGCGCAATAAAAAACCGCTGCTATCCGATAAAGGAAGGCGCGGTTTCTCTTTGCGCCTGTACCTACGGGCTTGCACACCCGCGCTGCCGTAAATCACGGCAACGAGGGCAAGCATAGCGGTGGTTTGGGGTTTGTCAAGAGGCATTGTTAAAGCGCCTGCTCATAGTGGTTTGCTTGCTCATCAAACTCATCGAGCAGCAGACCTAATTGCAGGGCAGCGCCCGCGAAGGCGGCTTCACAGCGGCGCTTGAAGTCCGGGTAGTCCACGGAACTGCGCGCAATCGCCGTGACCGCGTGAATCTGCGATTCCAGATGCGCCAGCCCGCGATCTGATAACCATTGGTGGTGCTTCTGTGAGATGCCCTTGCGGTTGCGGATTTCGCCCAGCAAGTCCTGTGGCAGCACCGGACAGTAGACCCAGCGCAAGGTGATCTGGCCGATGACGTGCGGCGGGTTTTGATCGTGCCCTTGGTAGCGCCAGTTGAAGAGGCGGTACAGTGCGCGGTAGTAGTCCGGATGAAAACGGCGCTCCCACGACGCGCAGGACTGGCGCAGCAGTTTGCTGATCAGCTCTTGCAGCGCATCCGGCGCACGGTGGTGCTGGTAGCCGGTGGCTTCATCGATCAACGCCACTTCGCCCGTGGCGGCCAGCGCACGCATGATTGTCAGGCAGTTGCCGACGATGCCCTTGCGGGCGCGATGCAGGGTGCCCGCGATGGCCGAGTCCACCACTGTGCTGGCGATGTCGGCGATAATGCCTGTGGGGAAGAACTGCGCTTTCTGGCCTGATGGCAGTAAAACGGTCGCCTCTTTTTTATTCAATGATGACAATGAGTTAGGTGCGATTTCCTGCAAAAAAGCAGCAAAACGGGCACCCTTTTGCCGCTCGGAAAAACCCAGCAGCTTTACGAGTTGGCGGCGGACGTAGCCGCGTTCGCCGGTGGTGAGTACGACCGCCTCGCAGTCGAGATTGCCGAAGTGCACAACGCCGTAGTGGCTGGCGGTGAGCATGGGCACGCTCGCGGCGGCATCCATCACTGAAACGTTTTTTGGCTTGCTCATCTCGCTACTCCCTGATTAAAGCGCCCGCTCGATATGGCGGATCAGCGTTTTCTTGATGTCTTGCCGGTTGTAGTCGTCGGCGACGGCGTATGCGCCTAACCGGTAGATACAGCTTTGGATTTGCAGCGGCCAGAGGGCGTCATTGATTTGCGCAAATGTGATGCGCTCTGCTGGTGCTGGTGCTTCTTTAATCGGGTATTCGGCAAGGTCTTTTTCAAACTGTTGCCAGCCTTGAATAATGCGCTGTCTTAGTTCGGGGTCACTTGAGTAGTCAACTGTTAGTTGATCACTGATGTCGCCCGCATCGTTTAATGAGGCGGCGATAAATAAGGCTTTGTCTGCGCCGGATACCAGTAGTTGTTGCTCAAGCTGTGCGCGGTAGTGCAGCGGTAATGGCCTGCCTTGTGTTTTGCGCAGGGTTTTATTGAGGGTTTTGGCCTCGGAAACGGTGCGTTCGTCCATCGTTAAACCGTCGAAGCTGGCCGATAGTTTGGTGCCTTCCAGTACGCCGACACAGGGATAGAGTTCTTGGCCTAATTGTTGTTCGGCGATGGGTCTTAATAGCGATTCGATTAAATGGCCTTTATCGAATATCGCTTGCTGATACTGATTCACTTCGGGCGTGATGCCGGTTTTCTTTTGTTTAAGCAGTGCGTCCCTTTTGGTGTAGGGGGATACGCCCAGCATGGCGGCGGCTTCGCTGGTATTAAAATGGGTTTGCCGGTGGTTGTGCCATTCGGCGGTGCCTTGTTGGAGTTCTATCAGGTTCATGATTTAACCTCCTCTTTGGCGGGTTCTTCTTTGGTTATCCAGATTTCTATTTTTTTGTCGATTTCTTCTGCCAGCAGGTCGATTAAAAAGTTTTCCAGTTCGTTGCGTGAGGCGCAGATGATTCCTTGTTCGTCTAAATATCGGTTGTAGCCTGTATAGAGCGCTTTGGCGGCAAAGGTTGCCAAGCTTTCTCGCAGGGCTTTGGCTTTAAACATGACTACCTTGTCTCTATCAAACCTGCTCATGGCTGTTCTCCTCTTCGCCTTCTTCTTTAACGGCCAGTGCACGGATTTGGGTTTTTTGTGCTTCGGTTAATTGGTATTTGCTGGATACCATGCCAATGATGCTTTCTGCGCTTTTGCCGTTTTCGATGGCGGTTTGCCATCCTGAAAGATGGCTTTGTAGTTGTTCTTGCGGGTAGGCGGGCAGGGTTTTAATCGGCGGCGGATTAAACGGCTCGGCTGGGGTAATGTCGCGAATTTCTTCGGCAATGGCTAATCCCATTAGCGCATCGGGGAATATATCGCGCAGGGCAAAGGCGCGTGCTCTGAGTTGTAGCATGCGTTTGGGGTATTGTTTCCAGGGACCTGCTTTATTAACGAGTCCG
>NZ_LSZO01000111.1 GCF_001580025.1 Ventosimonas gracilis
GATATTTTGCACGGCTTGCAATGGGTTTAAGCCCAGCCCCGCGCCGTATTGCATGGCGATAAAGCAGGCTTCGGGCTTGCCATTAAAACCGGCGGGGGCAAGGCCGCTTTCGGCCAAAATACCTGCAAAGGTAAGCGCTTGTTCCATTGTTTGCGGCAGCATGTTTTGCGCGGCTTGTATATTTTGTGCGGTTTGTGAGGTGGGTGCGGGTAGTGTGGGTGTGTTCATTGTTTCAATGCCTTAACGGTTTAATGGGTTTTAAAAAGGAATGTCGTCGTCAAACGCTGGGACGGGCGCGGCGGCGGGCGGTTTGGGCGTATTGGGCGCATAAAAGGGCGGGGCGCTCACCGGCGGCTTGGCAAGCTGGTCTTTGAGTTTGCCCACTTCGCGCGGCAGGCGTTCGGGGGCTTCTTTTTGGGCTAATACTTCATCGGCCATGAGTTCGGTGGCGGCTTCAAAGGCGTGTTTAAAGTTCATCCGCGTACGCGGGTTGCCGTTGCCGTCGAAGTATTCTTCTTTCTCTAAAAGTATGCCGATGGGTTTATTGAGCATGCCGGTGAGTTGCGGGACGAGTTTTTCGACGCGTTTGCGTTCGTTGTTATCCCAGACGCTGGCTTTTTGCATGCCGACGCCTGCGCCTCTTAAGCGCAGGCAGACCATGATGGCGTGCACCTGGTTGGCGCTAAAGATGTCTTTGCCGTCTTTGCTACAGGTGTAGAGGCTAAAGTTTGCGTGTTCGCCGTTATCGCTTACAAATTCAAATTCAATGCCTTTTGCGCCGCTGGGGGCTTCAAAACAAACGGCTTGGGTAAATTGGCCGATATATTTGCCGGTGCGCTGGATAGTGTCATAGCTAAACACCGATTTGGCTTTTTCGGCGGACAGGGTATTGAATTGGCTAAAATAGCTCATGGGATGGCTCCTTTTAATGGGTTAAATGGCGTCGTTATCTTCTGGCGGCGGGTTGTCTTGTTCGCGGCGGATTTGCCGTAGTGCTTCTTGTTCGGCGTAGTC
>NZ_LSZO01000112.1 GCF_001580025.1 Ventosimonas gracilis
TCAATCATCGACATGAAAACATCTATCTGGCCTTGCTAAAATTACTGCGTGAACAGCCGCTTTGATCGCGTTTGCTTCCTAAGACCCTAAGCAAATTTCGCGCGTAAAGTTTTAGCGCCATCGAGTAATAAAAAAGTATCGGCACCTACGCCAAAGAAACTGACGCCTAAAGTGCGGTAATGGGCCACTTGCGAGGGGTCGCCGCAGAGTATGCCGATGGGTTTTCCAGCAGTTTTAATGCAGTTAATGGCCTGTTCAATGGCCTGCTGCACCTCAGGATGATTGGGATTGCCGCGATGTCCAAGGCTTGCGGATAAATCCACCGGGCCGATAAAGACGGCATCGACGCCTTTTACTTCACAAATCGCTGGCAGGTTATTTAATCCGGCTCGGCTTTCCATTTGTACGATTAAGCAGATTTGTTCATCGGCAGCATCCAAATAATCAGAAACGCTGTTCCAACGCGAGGCACGGGCAATCGACGCGCCCACGCCGCGTATGCCGACTGGCGGATAACGCACGGCACGAACCAATTGCTGCGCTTGTTCGGCGCTTTCCACCATCGGGATTAGCAGGGTTTGCGTGCCAATATCTAAAAGCTGTTTGATTAACACGTTATCGCCGACCGCTGGGCGCACAATCGGTTGGCTTGGGTAGGGCGCAATGGCCTGCAATTGAGCGAGCAATTGGCGTAAATCATTGGGCGCGTGTTCGCCGTCCAGTAATAACCAGTCAAAGCCGGTATTGGCGCACAGTTCGGCGGCAATCGGGTCGGCCAAGCCTTGCCACAGGCCGTATTGCACTTCACCGGCAAGCAGCCGTTGTTTAAAGCGGTTTTGTGGAATTTGCATAAAAATACCTCGAAAAAACTCACAAAAACCCAAGAACAGGCGCAAACCTGCTCTTGGGTGAGAAAAGGCTTACTCCCAGCCGCAGATGGCTTTGGTGTCGAGGTATTCTTCAATGCCCCATAAACCGCCTTCGCGGGCGCGGCCAGAATGTTTTACGCCGCCGAAGAAGCACCCTGCGGGCAGGCCGTTGCCGTTGATTTCGACCATGCCGGAGCGCAGCGCACTGGCAACGCGGCGGGCACGTTCGGGGTTTTGCGTCTGCACATAGTTGGTTAGGCCGTAGTCGGTATCGTTGGCCAGTGCAATGGCCTGGTCTTCCGTATCAAAGGGAATAATCGACAGCACCGGGCCGAAGATTTCCTCGCGGAAAATGCGCATTTGCGGGGTGACATCGGCAAACACCGTGGGGCGCACGTAGTAGCCGGTCTCAAAGCCTTGTGGCTTGCCGGTGCCGCCGCAGACCAGCCGCGCGCCTTGGTCGATACCCGATTGAATCAGCGCCTGGATTTTGTCGTACTGAATTTGCGAGACCACCGGCCCGAAGTGGTCGCCTTTTTCCAGCGGTTTGCCCAGCTTGACGTTTTCCGCCACTTGTTTGGCAATGCTGATGGCTTTTTCGTAATAGGAACGCTCAACGAGCATGCGCGAGGGCGCTTCACAGTTTTGCCCGCTGTTGTTGTAGCAATGCAGCAGGCCGCGCTCTACGGCGGCTTCATCGGCATCGGCAAAAATGATATTGGCACCTTTGCCGCCTAATTCCAGAACAACGCGCTTCATGGTTTCGGCGGCATTTTGCGTAATCAGCCGACCGGCGCGGGTGGAGCCGGTAAAGCTAATCATTTCAACGTCTTTATGGCCGGACAGCGCCGTGCCCACGGTCGCGCCCTCGCCGTTAATCAGGTTATACACGCCCGCAGGCAAGCCCGCTTCGTGCATAAACTCGCTCCACAGCAGCGCCGACATCGGCGTGATTTCCGAGGGTTTTAAAATCATCGTGCAACCGGCCAAAAGCGCCGGAATAACTTTCAGCGTGATTTGGTTCATCGGCCAATTCCACGGCGTAATCAGCCCGACCACGCCCATCGAATCGTATTTCAGCCGCCCGCCGCTATCTTTTGTCACCAGCGGCTGCACAAACTCGAAGTTTTTAAAGGCATGGATAAAGTTTTCAATATGATATTGGCCGGACGCGGTTTGTGCCTCCAATGACATATCCAAGGCGCAGCCCACTTCTCGCGACATGGTTTCGGCCATCTCGTTAAAGCGTTTTTTGTAGATGGCGAGGATTTTCTCCACATAAGCCAAACGCTCTTTTGGATTCGTCGCCGCCCAGGCCGGAAACGCTGCTTTAGCCGCCGCAACCGCGTTATTTACGTCCGCCTCATTACCTAAGGCTATGACGGCAAAGGGTTTTTCGGTGGACGGGTCAATGACTTCAAAGTCTTTTCCTTGTTGTGGATTAACCCACGCGCCATTGATATAGAACTGCTTGCCTTGTAGCAAAGTGCTCATAGTGCCTCCTCTTGAGCGGCTTGGGGTTCAAGCCTGATTGTTCATATTTAGAATAAATTGTTCGCATATTGCGCAAAAAATGCTATAGCAGTTTGCCAATAGTTGTCTAGCACCCAGCACTTGACCGCTACCCTTTGCTTTATTGGCAATGAACTACTTGATTAGATTGAATTTTGTCGCTTAACAGATGCCGCAAAACTCATGGTTTGCGCATTTGCAGGTACTGCGTGCCAGTGGCTCTGTCGCAAAGAGGAAAACTGAGGTCGTAAATTACGCTATGCCAAGATTATTCCATTGAATGCCTTTATTTCGTAAAAACCTGTTGCCACTGGCGGCAACATTCGCCTTGTTTTTCCCTTGCTTTTGCAGGTTATGTTTCTCTCTCGCGCTATAGACGCTTGACAGAATCCTCAGAGTCTTTTAGGTTGATAATCGAACGACAAGTTCTTAAATTGAACAAAAATCAACTGGAGGGAACATTCAATGAAATTGTTTGCGTTTAACTTCAACGGGCCTGCGCATTTGTCATCGGGGTTATGGCGGCATCCGCTCGATCGTGGGCATGAATACAAGACGCTCAGCTACTGGCTTGAATACGCCAAGATGCTGGAAAACGCTTGTTTTGACGGGATTTTTTTTGCCGATAACGTTGGCTATCACGACCTGTACCAAGGCAGCGTGGATGGAGCGCTCAAAGATGCGGCGCAAATTCCGGCCAATGACCCGGCCTATCTGATTCCGGCAATGGCGGCAGTGACTAAGCATTTGGGCTTTGGCATTACTTCCAGCACGGCCTATGACCATCCGTACCAAACTGCGCGCAAATTCGCCACGCTTGACCATTTAACCGGCGGGCGCATCGGTTGGAATGTGGTCACGTCTTATGCGGCAAGCGCGGCGCGCAATATCGGCAACGGGGCGGAACTGCCCGGTCACGCCGAACGTTACGCGCGCGCGGAAGAATTTATAGCGGTGATACTCAAACTACTGGAAGGCTCGTGGGAAGACGGTTGTGCGCTGGTCGATAAGACCAATGGTGTGTATATCGATCCGGCGAAAGTGCATGAAATCAAGCATCAAGGCACACACTTCACCGTGCCGGGAATCTTCCTCTGCGAGCCTTCGCCGCAGCGCACGCCGGTGATTTTTCAGGCCGGCGGTTCGTCGCAAGGCGTTGCGATGGCGGCGGCTTCGGCCGAAGCGGTGTTCCTTAATTCGGTCTCCAAAGCCGGTTTAAAAAAACAGGTCGATGCGCTGCATGAAAAAGCCGCCGCGCTCGGACGCAATCCGGCGCATGTGGCGACCGTGCAGCTTGTAACAGTCATCGTGGCGGCCACCGATGCCCAAGCGCAGGAACGCTACGAGCACTATCAAAGTTTGGTTGATTACGAAGGTGCCATGGCGCGTTACAGCGGCTGGGCGGGCTTGGATATGTCCACCTTTGACCCGGACGTACCGTTTAAACACGTGCAGACCAAAGCCGGGCAGTTGATGGTGGATATGTTCTCGAAAATGGATCCGGACAAGGAATGGACACCGCGCGATATTGCGCATTATTTGGGCGTGGGCGGTACCGGCCCGGTCATCGTCGGTGGCCCGGCTAAGGTCGCCGAAGAACTGCAATCCTGGGTCGATGACACCGGCATCAGCGGTTTTAACCTCGCCCACGGCGTGGAGTTTGAGGATATGAAAAATTTCGTCCAATACGCCGTACCGGAACTGCAAAATCGCGGCCTGATGCGCACCCAATACGACGGCTCAACCTTGCGCGAAAGCCTGTTCGGCAAGGGCCGGGCGCGGCTGCCGGATGACCATCCGGGCGCGGCCTATCGCAACGCTTTTAAGGGATAACCGACATGAGTACGACCTTTACCCCGGACGACCAGCGTGCGATTTTCGGCCTGCAACCGACCGGCACCGTCGCCATTACCGGCATGGATGGCGAAGGCAAACCGACCGGTTTTATCGTCGGCACCTTTCAATCGCTGTCGCTGGAACCGCCGCTGGTGACTTTCTGTATCGCCAACACGTCGAGCACTTGGCCGGTACTGCGCAAACAAGGCCGCTTTACCGCCAATATTCTGTCAACCGGCCAACTGGATGCCTGCAAAGCGCTCGGGCGCAAAGGCGAGGATAAGTTTGGCGGACTTGCTTGGCATGAAAGCCATATCGGCACGCCGCGTTTGGATCATTCAGTGGCCTGGGTGGACTGCCATGTGCTGTCTGAAGTGATAGCAGGCGATCACTTTGTCATCGTAGGTTCTGTCGCGGCGATTGAAAAAGGCAGCGGCCAGGCGCTGATTTTCTGCGGACGGCAATTCGGCGAGGCGAAACTGTGGACGGCGAATCAACCACCCGAAGAGCCAATGCTTGCGCGTATCGCCAAGGCTTGGGAGCAGGCCTGGGGGCAGGGCAATACCCAGGCGTTTGAGGAATTGGTCGCCCCCGATTACGTGCGCCATTCCAAAACCGGCGAGCAACTTCATCTGCCCGACATCCTGCGGCAAATTGAGGAATCGCACGCCGCGTTCAGCGATTTCAAGGTCGAAATCCTGCGCGGGATTGAAAAAGATGACCAAGTCGCCCTGCACTGGCGTAGCGAAGGCCGCCACACCGGCCTGTTTATGAACGTCCCGCCCACGCAGCGCGACGTGACCGTCTTTGGCGCGGCTTTCCTCAAGCATAAAGACGGGCGAATAACCGAAGAATGGGTGGTCTGGGATCCACGCGAACTGCTTGCCTCCATGCAGATTTGGCATTTGGGTCATCCGCAGTAAAAAACACGGCGGCAGACCTTAATATTCTGCCGCCGTCAATCGCTCAAGCACCGCAGCGATTGTCTTAAGCGCCTCAAATCCGCCGCGCTCGCCCCAATACAGTGTGATTATTTGTTTATCTGACGCAATTTTGTAGACATCTACAGGCAACTGCTGCAAAAGTGGCAGTAATTGCTTATCCGCGCAAGGTTCGCGCCACTGGTTTTGCCACTGTCCCTGTGCGTCCTGCCAGTAACGCCAGTCTGCTCCTGCCTTTTTGTGGGGAAGCTGATACTGCGCACAGGGACTTTGCGCATGCGCCATCCAGTGCGGCCAGTTTTCTGAAACAAGCTGCATGCCAAGCCCCATCCGTCGCGCGGCCAAACGCAACTGCATACGCTCGCCTTGCTGTTTTTTTGGCAGCAACCAAAGCAAAGGGCTAAGCAGGATGAGCAAAACCAGCGGTATCAACCAAAAAAGCATCAAAACTCCAAGTCCCGCAAGCCGGTGAGGGGAGAGAGCGCAAAGTGGCGGGCAGTTTAGCGGCAAGATCGGGTACTCTTTGCCCTTTTTACGCCTGACCAAAAATCCCAATCGTTGAGGCATGCCCATGATTATTTCCGCCCCTACCGACTACCGCGCGGCTGCCAAACGGCGGTTGCCGCCTTTTTTGTTTCACTACATCGACGGCGCGGCGGGCAGTGAATACACGCATCGGCGCAATGTGGCTGACCTCGAACAAATCGCCCTGCGCCAGCGCGTGCTGAAAAATATGAACGAGCTGGATTTATCTTGCGAACTCATGGGCGAGAAGCTGCCGCTGCCGATGGCTCTGGGGCCGGTGGGGCTGTCTGGCATGTTCGCACGGCGCGGTGAAGTGCAGGCGGCGCGAGCGGCGGCGGTCAAGGGGTTGCCCTATGTGTTGTCTACGCTGTCTGTTTGCCCGATTGAAGAGGTCGCCAGCAGCATTGGTCGGCCAATGTGGTATCAACTTTATGTACTGAAAGACCGCGGCTTTATGCAAAACGTGCTCGACCGTGCCAAAGCAGTCGGTGTCAGCACCTTGGTATTTACCGTCGATATGCCGTTGCCCGGTGCACGCTACCGAGATGCCCATTCAGCCTTGAGCGGGCCTTATGCCGCGCTGCGCCGCGCGGTGCAAGCCGTTTGCCATCCACGTTGGTCTTGGGATGTTGGCCTGCACGGTCGTCCGCACGATTTGGGCAATATTTCACGTTATCGCGGCCAAATCACCGGACTTGAAGACTATATCGGCTGGCTGGCCGCGAATTTTGACCCATCCATTGCCTGGAAGGATTTGGAGTGGATCCGCGCCGCTTGGGACGGGCCGATGTTGCTCAAAGGCATTCTTGACCCCGAAGATGCGCGCGAAGCAGTCGCTTTGGGCGCGGATGGCATCGTCGTCTCCAACCACGGCGGCAGACAGCTCGACGGCGTGCTGTCCAGCGCCCGCGCCCTACCTGCTATTGCTGATGCGGTGGACGGCAAACTTACCATCTTTGCCGATTCCGGCATTCGTAACGGCCTTGACGTACTGCGCATGCTTAGCCTGGGTGCAGACGGCGTACTGCTGGGTCGCGCCTACGCCTATGCGCTGGCCGCCGCCGGTGAAGCTGGCGTACGCAACCTGCTGGAAATACTGGAAAAAGAAATCCGCGTAGCGATGGTACTAAGCGGTGCCAAAACCCTGCGCGAAGCCGGACGGGAATTGCTGGCGGACAGGGCTTTTTGATAGGGAATAAAAAAAAGCAGGGTAATCGGGTGAAGGGCGTCGTTCTCATTCGTGTCGTCTTGAACACGCAGGCGACTACCTGATCGCATGCTCCTGTCCTGCATGTTGAGCCGTCCAAGATGATTAAATGAGAAACAGATCCTATCTCAGGCGCTTTCCCCACGAATGGCGCATGACGAATCGCTTCACTCGATTACACTGCCTGCGCTGCCCGATTGGTGACTTCTTCTGCATCCGCGGCTAAAATACGCGGCTTTATTTTTGCCAACCGCTTTTATTCGCTTTTTGCGCGGCTCGCACGCAAGAACACGCACTCCCTCGCTGCACTTTATTAGGCAGCTTGAACCATCTGAGGATTATCCATGCAAGTTTCCGTTGAAACCACTTCTACCCTTGAGCGCCGCATGAGTGTCAGCGTTCCGGCCGCACGCATTGAAAGCGAGGTCGCCAAACGCCTGCAACAGACCGCGCGTCACGCACGGGTTAACGGCTTTCGCCCGGGCAAGGTGCCGATGGGGATTATCCGCCAGCGTTACGGCAGCGCCGCAAGGCAGGAAGTATTGGGCGATTTGATTGGCAGCAGTCTGCAAGAAGCGCTGATAGAACAAAAAATGCAGCCGGTCGCCTCGCCCGCCATTGCCTTGGAAGGTGCAGAAGAAGGCAAGGATTTGCAGTTTGTGGCGACTTTTGAAGTCTTCCCCGAATTGCAAGTGAAAGGCTTTGAAGCCATTGAAGTAGAACGCCTGCAAGCCGAAGTGAGCGAAGCCGATGTCGATCAGATGCTGGAAGTGCTGCGCAAGCAAGCCACGCATTTCCATGACACCGAACGCGCCGCACAGGACGGCGACCAGCTCGTCATTGATTTTGTTGGCACCATCGAAGGCGAGGCTTTTGACGGTGGCAGCGGCAATGACGTGCGCTTGGTGCTGGGTTCCGGGCAGATGATTGCAGGCTTTGAGGCCGGGCTTATCGGCAGCGGCGTCAATGATGAAAAAACGCTCGATCTGCGCTTCCCTGAGGATTACCACGCCAAGGAACTGGCGGGCAAAGCGGTTTCCTTTAAAGTCACCGTTAAACAAGTCGGTGCGCCGCACGTGCCGGAACTGGATGAACAGTTCTTTGCTCGTTTCGGTGTAAAAGAAGGCGGCATTGATGCCTTCCGTGATGAAGTGCGTAAAAACATGCAGCGTGAACTGCGCTCCTCCATCAAAGCCAAGCTCAAAGCTCAAGTCTTTGACGGCTTGCTTACGAACAATCCGCTGGAAGTGCCCAAGGCATTGGTTGCCGAAGAAGCCAAAAGGCTCACCCTGCAAGCCTTTCAGGAAGCGACCGGCAATTACGAGTTAAAAGCCGACAACCTGCCGCAAGGCATGTTCCAGGACGAAGCGAACCGCCGCGTCGCGCTTGGCTTGATTTTGCGTCAGGCGGTTCAGCAGCTCGAATTAAAACCCGATGAAGAGCGCTTGAAAGCCTTGGTGGAAGAAATGGCCGCCGCCTATCAACAGCCCGAGCAAGTGGTGCGCTGGTACTACCAAAACGAAGCACAGCTTAATGAACTGCGCTCGGCGGTACTGGAAGAGCAACTGGTCGATGCCGTGCTGGAAAAAGCCAAAGTCAGCGAGCGTACGGTGCCTTATGAAGAAGCCATCAAGCGCCCGCAGCCGAAGGCCGAAGAAGCCCCGTCTGCTGAATAATCCACCCGCCTTGGAATTGGGAGAAACGCCTGTGTCACAGTTTTTTACAACGCAAGGCGGCCTTGATATTCAGGCCGCAGGCGGCTTGGTGCCGATGGTCATCGAGCAATCGGCACGTGGTGAACGTGCCTACGATATTTATTCGCGCCTGTTAAAGGAGCGGGTGATTTTTCTGGTCGGCCAGGTCGAGGACTACATGGCCAATCTGGTGGTCGCCCAGCTTTTATTTTTGGAAGCGGAAAACCCCGACAAAGACATTCACCTGTACATTAATTCGCCGGGCGGTTCGGTCACGGCGGGTATGTCGATTTACGACACCATGCAATTTATCAAGCCGGATGTTTCGACGACCTGCATCGGCCAGGCCGCCAGCATGGGTGCACTGCTGCTCGCAGCGGGCGCGCCGGGCAAGCGTTATTGCCTGCCGCACTCAAGGATGATGATTCACCAACCGCTGGGTGGTTTTCAGGGGCAGGCTTCGGATATTGAAATTCACGCGCGTGAAATTTTGACCATCCGCGAGCGGCTGAACCAAATCCTCGCTGACCACTGCAAACAGCAGGTGGAGGTGATTGCCAAAGATACCGACCGCGACAATTTTATGAGCGGTGAAGAAGCAGTGGCCTACGGCCTGATTGACCAAGTGATGAGCCGCCGTCCGCCGAGTGCTCATCTTGACAAGCATTAAAAGAGGCGCAGCAGACCTTGCAAAACGGACATTTTGCCTGCATCTTGCGTTTTACCGCTTTGCCCTGTGGATTACCCCATGACTGATAACCGATACGATGGCAACAACGGGTTGCTCTATTGCTCCTTCTGCGGCAAAAGTCAGCAGGAAGTACGCAAACTGATTGCAGGTCCGGCTGTTTACATCTGTGACGAATGCGTTGGCCTGTGCAATGACATCATCCGCGAGGAACTGGCCGAAGAGCAGGTCGAAACCGCAACCCACGGTCTGCCCTCGCCGCGTGAAATCAGCGCCATTCTTGACCAATACGTGATTGGTCAGGACCGCGCGAAAAAAATCCTCGCGGTCGCGGTGTACAACCACTACAAACGGCTGCACAGCCAAGACAACAAAATGTCTGGCACGGCGACAGAAGACGTCGAGCTGGGCAAGAGCAATATTTTGCTGATAGGTCCTACCGGTTCCGGCAAAACCCTGCTGGCTGAAACCTTGGCGCGGCTACTCAATGTGCCCTTTACCATCGCCGATGCGACCACGCTGACCGAGGCCGGTTACGTCGGCGAGGATGTGGAAAACATCATCCAAAAGCTGCTGCAAAAGTGCGACTACGATGTTGAAAAAGCGCAGATGGGCATTGTCTACATCGACGAAATCGACAAAATCTCGCGTAAAGCTGACAGCGCCTCGATTACCCGCGACGTATCCGGTGAAGGCGTGCAGCAGGCGCTGCTCAAGTTGATTGAAGGCACCGTGGCCTCCATCCCGCAGCAAGGCGGGCGCAAGCATCCCAATCAGGAATATCTGCAAGTCGATACGCGCAATATTTTGTTTATCTGCGGTGGCGCGTTCTCCGGACTGGAAAAACTCATCCAAAACCGCTCGGCTAGCGGCGGCATTGGTTTTTCTGCCGAAGTGCGCAGCCCGCCCGAGCCGGGCAAAAACTTAGGGCCCACGCTGCGCCAGGTTGAGCCGGAGGATTTGGTCAAATTTGGCCTGATTCCTGAATTTGTCGGTCGCCTGCCGGTGATTGCAACGCTCGATGAGCTGGATGAGGCCGCACTGGTCAAAATTCTCGACGAGCCGAAAAATGCACTGACCCGCCAATACACAAGGCTCTTTGAAATGGAAGGCGTAGGCCTTGAGTTTCGCGCCGATGCACTAAACGCCATCGCCCGCAAGGCGCTGGAACGCAAAACCGGTGCGCGTGGTTTACGCTCGATTTTGGAAAACGTGCTGCTCGATACCATGTATGAAATTCCGTCAAAAAACGGTGTCAGCAAAGTGGTCATTGATGAAAGCGTGATTGAAAACGGCGGCAATCCGCTGATGCTCTACGAGGCGGCTGAGCCTGTGAGCAAGGTAGCGCGGTCTGATTAAGCGCTGATAAAAAGGAAGCCTTAAGGCTTCCTTTTTTGTAATCAAAGCCTTGTTTTTTGGCAAATTGCCCTCATATCCTTGCTTGACGCTTTCGTTTCGCTTTCGTTTCGCTTTCGTTTCCCATTGTTTACAAAAGGCCAATCATCGGCATGTTTTTCATCACCCATTACGCTAGAGCGCTTTTGCTCCCCTCGCCCGCTTGCGGGAGAAGGGGTGGGGGAGAGGGTAAAAAACATTGCGTGATGACGCTGATGGTTTACGGCAGCCAGTTGCCAATTGAGGCCCATCCATGAAAACCAAAGTCCTGCCCTTTTTGCCGTTGCGTGATGTGGTGGTTTATCCGCAAATGGTCATCCCGCTGTTTATTGGTCGTGATAAATCGGTACAGGCGCTGGATGAGGCTATGAGCTGCGACAAGCAAATCCTGCTGCTCACCCAACACAGCCCAAGCGATGACGAGCCAAGCGAAGCGACGCTTTATCGGGTAGGCACGGTTGCCACTATTTTGCAAATGCTCAAACTGCAAAATGGCACGCTAAAAGTGCTGGTCGAAGGCGGGCAGCGTGCCGAAGTGCTGCACTTTGCTGACCTTGCCAGTGACTATCAGGCGGAAGTGGCCTTGCTCGATGAGCAAGAACTCGAAGAGCCAACGGCGCAGGAAGCCTTTGTGCGCAGTCTTCGCAGGCAGTTTGAGCAATACGCCGAACAAGGGCGCAAAGTCCCGCGCGAGATACTGGCTTCACTGCACGCGATCGATGAACCCGGCAGGTTGATTGACGCGATGGCAGCGCATATGCCGCTGAAGATTGAGCAAAAGCAAAAAGTTCTGGAAATCAACGATATAGCCGAGCGCGCCCGCCATTTTTTGGGATTGCTCGAAGCGGAAATCGAACTGCTGCAAGTGGAGCAACACATCCGCGGGCACGTTAAAAAGCAAATGGAACGCAACCACCGCGAGTATTACTTGAATGAGCAGATGAAAGCCATTCAAAAAGAACTGGGCAGCGGTGAAGACGGCCATAATGAAGTCGATGCCCTGCAAAAGCGCATCGAACAAGCCGCGCTCAGCCAAGAAGCGAAAAAACGCGCCGAAACCGAGTTGCGCAAACTGCGGCAAATGCCACCGATGTCCGCAGAAACCACCGTGGTGCGCACCTATCTGGATTGGCTGGTGGGCTTGCCTTGGCAGGCGCAAAGCCGTGTGCGCCACGATTTGCCGCGCGCCGAAGCGATATTGGAGGCCGAACACTATGGTCTTAAAGAAGTCAAAGAACGCATCCTCGAATACTTGGCGGTACAAAAGCGCGTCAAAATCGCCAAAGGGCCGGTGCTTTGCTTGGTCGGCCCGCCCGGTGTCGGCAAAACCTCGCTGGCCGAATCCATCGCCCGCGCGACCAACCGTAAATTTGTCCGCATGGCATTAGGCGGCGTGCGCGACGAAGCCGAAATCCGTGGACATCGGCGCACCTACATTGGCTCCATGCCCGGCCGTCTGCTGCAAAAAATGTCCAAAGCGGGCGTGCGCAACCCATTATTTTTGCTGGATGAAATCGACAAAATGGGGCAGGACATGCGTGGCGATCCAGCCTCCGCTTTGCTCGAAGTGCTCGACCCGGAACAAAACCACAGCTTTAACGACCATTATCTGGAAGTGGACTACGACCTGTCCGGCGTGATGTTCCTCTGTACCGCCAACTCCATGAACATCCCACCGGCATTGCTCGACCGCATGGAGATTATCCGCCTGCCCGGATATACCGAAGATGAAAAACAAAACATTGCACTGAAATACCTGCTGCCCAAACAGCTTAAAGAGAGCGGTCTTAAGAAAAGCGAGTTGGCACTTGCGCCAGAGGCCGTGCTCGCCATTATCCGCCACTACACCCGCGAGGCGGGCGTGCGCAGCCTGGAGCGCCAGCTTGCCAAGCTCTGCCGCAAAGTCGTCCGCAAATATGCAGGGGAAAAACAGCTGAAACTCACTTTAAGCGCGGCTGACCTGGAACCGCTACTTGGCGTTAGAAAATATCGCTTTGGCCTTGCCGAACAGGACAACCAAATCGGTCAGGTCAATGGCCTTGCCTGGACGGAAGTCGGCGGCGAGTTGCTTCGTATTGAAGCGGCTGCCGTAGCGGGCAAAGGTCAACTGATTAAAACCGGTTCACTGGGCGATGTGATGGGCGAATCCATTACCGCTGCGCTAACCGTGGTGCGTAGCCGTGCACAGAGCTTGGGACTGGCGGCGGATTTTCAGGAAAAAAACGACATCCACATCCACGTGCCGGAAGGCGCTACGCCAAAAGACGGCCCTTCCGCGGGTATTGGCATGTGCACCGCGCTGGTTTCGGTATTGACGCAAATCCCGGTGCGCGCTGATGTAGCGATGACCGGTGAAATTACCTTGCGCGGTCAAGTACTTGCCATTGGTGGCTTAAAGGAAAAATTGCTCGCCGCGCACCGTGGCGGCATCAAAACCGTCATCATCCCTGAAGAAAACCAGCGCGACCTAAAGGAAATTCCGGAAAATATCCAGCAAAACCTGCAAATAAAAGCGGTTAAATGGATTGACGAAGTCCTGCAGATTGCGTTGCAATACGCGCCGCAGCCTTTGCCTTGCACGACTGCTAACCCTACGGGAAAAAAACCAAGGCAAAAAGACGATGCCCAAGGAGGGAGACAAATCAGTACGCATTGATTGGCCGCTTCCTTAGGCAGTGGTTTTGCGGCCCTTGCTATAAAACAAAGACACCTCCATTTGAAGGGTCTTTTTGGCAAATCAGGCACCCGTTTTGGGCACGGCAAAAGATCAAAATTGAATTTAATCTCAATGAAATAAGGGGAATAACGAGTGAACAAGTCGGAACTGATTGATGCCATTGCTGCATCGGCTGATCTGCCCAAAACGGTAGCCGGACGCGCACTGGATGCCGTGGTTGAATCCATTACCCACGCGCTCAAGGATGGCGACTCTGTCTCCTTGGTCGGCTTTGGTACTTTCTCGGTCAAAGAACGCGCCGCCCGCACCGGGCGCAACCCGCGGACCAAGGAACCGATCCAAATCGCCGCGGCCAAAGTGCCCGGATTTAAACCCGGTAAAACCTTAAAAGATGCAGTCAACTAACCGTTAAATTTGGTTTCTTTGCCTTTTTCTAGCCAAGTTATCGGCTTTATCCGCCCTTGTAAGGATTGGGAAGGTTGCTTGGGTTTACTTGGCAGCAACCAAAGTTTAAGCCAGTTATTTGGCGAGCATAAAGAAAAGGCGCAGTTGATGCGCCTTTTCTGTTTTTCGCTTCATTTGGCCTTAAGTTTTGCGTTTGCTTAAAATCGTTTTTTTGGAAATCCTATGCTGCAAAATATTCGTGACAACTCCCAAGGCTGGATTGCCAAAACCATCATCGGCGTTATTGTTCTATTGCTGTCATTGACCGGTTTTGAGGCTATTTTTGGCGGTTTCAGAAGCGGCTCGTTGGCGGCCAAAGTCAACGGTGAAGCCATCAGCCAGAACGAACTGGAGCAAGCCGTACAGATACAAGCAGCGCAGCTCGCGCAGCAACTGAGCGAGCGTTTGGGGGTTAATTTTGATGCCTCAAGATTGGATGAAAAAGAACTGCGCGAGAGTGCACTGCGCGGTTTGATTGAACGTCGCCTGCTGCTGCAAAACGCATCAGAAGAAAAACTGCGTTTTTCAGCCCAATCATTAGACCAGTTGATTTTGCAAACGCCGGAGTTTCAGCAAGACGGCAAATTCAGTGCCGAACGCTTTGACCAAGCCGTACGCAGCATGGGCTACAGCCGCATGCAATACCGCAGCCTGCTGGAAGCCGAGATGCTGATTGCGCAAATGCGCTTGGGATGGGTCAGCAGCGGCTTTGTGACCGATGAAGAAGTTCAGGCGTTCGCCCGTCTGGAGCGACAGACCCGTAGCTTTGCCAGCCTGCGCTTTGCCACTGAGCCAGAGCAGGTCAAGGTCAGCGATGAAGACATCCGCGCTTGGTACCAGGCGCACCCTGACGACTACATGAGTCCAGAACAGGTTGTCGTTCAATACCTTGAACTGAAAAAACAAGACTTTGCCGAACGCGCCGCCCCGAGCGAAGAAGCACTGCAAGCAGCCTATCAACGCGAAATCGCAAGCCTTGCCGAGCAACGCAATGCGGCACATATCCTGATTGAAGTGAGCAATAAGCTAAATGACGCACAGGCCAAAGCCAAAATCGAGAGTATTGCCGAACGTTTGGCTAAAGGCGAAGACTTTGCCGCGCTAGCCAAAGCATTTTCCGATGACACAGGCTCGGCAGACGAGGGCGGCGAACTGGGCTATGCCGGACGCGGCGTGTACGAGACGCCTTTTGAGCAAGCACTCTACTCACTTAAAGTCGGTGAAGTTTCCGCGCCGGTACGCACCGATTATGGCTGGCACCTGATTAAACTCTTGGCCGAGCCTAAAGTGCCGAGCTTTGCCAGCCTCAAGGCAAAACTTGAACAAGACATTAAAGCGCAGCAAGCCGCGCAGGATTTTGCACAGGCCAAGCGCTCGCTGGAAGCTGCCGCCTTTGAAGCCGCCGATTTGGCGCAACCGGCGCAAGAATTTAATCTTGCCATCCAAACCACGGAAGCTTTTGGCCGCGACGGTGGCGAAGGCATTGCCAGTCACCAGGATGTAGTACAAGCCGCCTGGAGCACTGATGTACTGGAAGAAGGCAGCAACAGCAAGCTGATTGACCTTGATGCTGATACTGCTTTAGTGCTCCGTGTAAAAGAGCACCAAAAATCTGAACCACTGGCTTTTGAGCAAGTCGCAAGCCAAATCCGCAAGCAACTAACCGCACAGCGCGCCCAGGAGCAAGCCAAGGAAAAGGGCGAACAACGCCTTAAGCAGTTGCGTGAAGGCAATAGGGATGCTCTTGAGGGTGAAACTTGGCAACAGGTTGAAAACGCCTCGCGCAATCAAGAAGGCGTTGATCCATTGCTGCTGCAAACCCTGTTCCGCCTGCCGCATCCTCAGTCAGCCGATAAGCCAGAGTTTTCCGGCATTACACTGGATAACGGCGACTACCTGATCGTGCGGCTTTCCTCGGTTAATGAGCCAGAAGTACTGCTTGCTGCCGAAGAAAAAACCTTCTACCAACAAGCCCTCGCCTCACGCCGTGGCGCAGAAGACTTTGCCGCTTTCCGCCAGCAGTTACAACAACAGGCGAAGATAAAGCGTTATTAAATTGAAAAAGCGGTGTTTACACCGCTTTTTTATTGGGGTTTATGTTTGCAGAAGTATTTGTTATATCAACCACTATTACCGTCTAAATTTATATCTAGATGACTGGCAGCAGTTTGCTTGATGTTTTAGTGGCATTTTGCCAATGCTTAGCCCGGTGTTACGAGTCAAGTGGTCTGTTAAGTGGATTCAGGCGCTAAGTATTTATTGATTATGGCTATAAGAAAGTTGGTAATTATTACCAATAGTTTAATCGACTTGACTTTATTTAATGTAGATTTATAAGAACAATTCAGAACAGTATCTTTACATTGCTGCCTTGCGTTGAATGATTATGAAGCAGTCAGAGCAATATCACCTGGGGAAGGAAGTCGGTTCCACCGGGGGTTAGTTGTATGCTCGATGCCGCTAGTGGTTGGGAATTTTCCCGTACCCCGTAGTGGGGCTACTTAAGTGACCGATTATGCCGACCAATGGAATGACAGGAACCAAAGCAGGCTTGATGAAGCCGCTTTTGACAAGCCTTGTAGTGTTGGCAATTTGTCTGCCGCCCTTCCCCGTCTTTGCTGATTCTGAAGACGATTACGACAATCTCATTCGGCGTGCCCGTGCCGGGGATACTGCCCCCGCGCTCCACTTGCTGCGGCAGATGGGGACGACGGCTTCGCTGCAAAAGCGCTTTGACCATATCCTGATTGCCTCTTGGGACAATCGGCCTGCCGAGGTGCTGGATGTTTACCAGCGCTTACCCAAGCAAGTAGCACTGCCCGCTGCAGTACAAATAGCTGCTGCCCGTGCTTGGCGCGACCAAAAGCGCTGGACACAATCCTTGGCGATATGGCGTGCTGGGTTACACCAACATCCAGAACAGCAGGCAACCTTTGCCGCCGGTCTAATCATGACGCTAAATGATGCAGGGCAATCGGACGATGCGATAAACAACGGTCAATACTGGGTCAAGCGCCTGCCGCAAAGTTCAGACCTGCGCTTGGCACTCGCCTATGCCTACAACTTGCAGAACCGCCCATTTGATGCGTTGTATCAAGCCGATAAAGCACTGCAACTTGCTCAACAAGCACCTTGGGTGCAGAGCGAATATGTCCGCTCGCTGCAACGGGCGGGGCTTCCTGAACAAGCATTGGAGCATGCAAGAAAGTATCCCGGACGTTTTACTGCAGCACAGATGCGGGCACTGGAAGGCGATGCGGCGGCTGTGCAGACACGTCTTGCCGCCATGCCGAGTCGCAGCGAAAGCGAGCGCTTTGTTATTGCCGACCGCGTGTTGGCTCGTTACGACCAATTGATGAAGGCCTGGCAAAGACTGGGTGGTGAGGCTGCTGCTGACTTGCGCCGTATCCGCGTTGACCGGTTAAGCGCATTACACGCCCGTGTTCGTATGCAAGAAGTGGTGGATGAATACGAGAAATTGCACGCTGAAGGTGTGCAAATACCCGTTTGGGCACTTTCCAATGTCGCTTCTGCCTATCTTTATATCCGTAAGCCCGAGCAGGCTCGGGATCTTTACCGTGCGGTACTGGCGGTATTGGAGGCTGATAACGGTAATGGACAAGTAGAGCATGAAGATTCACTGTTTTTATTGGAAAATAGAACCGGTCTCTATTACGCCCTGACCGAGACGGAGGAGTTTGAGCAAATTCCACCATTACTGGCTCGCATGGAGAGTAGCCAAGCCCCTTCACTGGTGGTCAGTGGTGCGGCAAGACCGCCATCCAACCCGCTGTATCTGGATACCCGCATCGTTGCCGCACAGGCCAGTCTGTATGCAGACGATACGCCGGATGCGCAGCAGAAGATGGAAAGTATGCTGCAGAACGCACCCAATAACACGGCGTTATACACCGGACTGGCAGGGGTTTATCAGGCACGCCTACAGCCACGAAAAGCCGAACGTCAACTTAAGTTGGCAGAAACACTGGAGCCAACGAACTTGGCGGTAGAAACCGAACAAGGATTTGTTGCGCTGGATTTACAGGAATGGCGGCAGGCTGAAGAACTCAGTCAAGACACCATCCATCGTTACCCCGAGAATTTGCAAGCGCGCCGTCTGGCACGCTTGTGGGCAGTACAGAATATGGCGGAGCTGCGCATCAGCGGTTGGCGCGGCTTGGCCTCGGATAGTCCAGTGTCCGGCAGTGGTGGTTTTGGCATTGATGCCGTGCTCTATTCATCTCCGCTTGACTATAACTGGCGAGTTTTTGGCGGTGTAGGTTATGCCGAAGGCAAATATGAAGAAGGTCACGGCTATTACAATTGGCAACGCGCCGGTGTGGAGTGGCGCAGTCGTGACTGGTGGGTCGAAGGAGAGGTTTCCTCCAACCGCTATGGCTATGGTGCCAAACCGGGTTTGCGCCTTTCGACCAGCTATGACCTTGACGATTATTGGCAGATTGGTGGTGAAGTTGCACAGCGGTCACGTGAAACGCCACTGAGGGCGCTGCGCAGTAATATCTACTCAAATGCCGTGGATTCCTATGTACGCTGGCGTGCCAATGAACGGCGTGAATGGCGACTGGGCTTTTCACCCACTCATTTCAGTGACGACAATAACCGTTGGTCACTCAATCTGGACGGTAACGAGCGCGTTTATACCAAGCCACACCTGAAGCTCGACCTGTTGTTTGGAGCTTATACCCAGTACAACAGCGGAAATGAAGACCGTCCCTACTTCAATCCAAAGAGCGATTTGATGCTGCTGCCCGGCCTGCGTGCTACGCATATTTTGAACCGGCGCTATGAAAATGTTTGGGAGCAGTTCGCAACTCTCTCTGCAGGGGCTTACAACCAGCAAGGTGAAGGTAGCGATGGCGTACTAGGGCTTAGCTATGGGCAACGGTATCGGCACAACGATGTGCTGGAAATCGGTGCCAGCTTAAATGCCTTGAGTCGCCCTTATGACGGTGAGCGCGAGAACGAGCTGAGCCTGTCGTTTGATCTTAATTACCGTTTCTGAAGAGACAGTACATGAGCGTAATAACCCCACGTTGCATTTTGACGCACCTGCTTATTTGGCTGGCATGTTTCTTGGCCGCTTGTTCCAAAGACATTCCACGCTACGCCCCGCCTTCTGAACGTCCACTGGCAGCATTCGACAAGCCTTGGTTGCCTGAACGCTTTCTGACATTGTGCTATCACGATGTGGAAGACGAGTATCCCGACCAGACTTTCTTAAGTGTGCGCAGCGACCATTTGGTTGAACAGCTTGCTTGGTTGCATGAGAATGGTTACCAGGCAGTTTCCATTGACCAGATTCTGGAGGCTAGGGCAGGCCGCAAAGCCCTGCCGGAAAAGTCGGTGCTGCTGACCTTTGATGATGGTTACAGTAGTTTTTACACGCGAGTACTGCCCATACTCAAGGCTTGGAACTGGCCAGCGGTACTCGCGCCTGTCGGCGTTTGGATGGATACCCCGGCGAACCAGCAGGTCAATTTTGGCGGTCAATTAACCGAGCGCGAACGCTTTTTAAATTGGACTCAGATTGCAGAAATTGCCCGCAGTGGTCTGGTTGAAATTGCCGCCCATACCGACCATTCGCACTACGGCATTATCGCCAACCCACAAGGCAATACCCAACCGGCAGCGGCAAGTCGTGCGTTTGACAGCAAGCTCGGTCGTTACGAGACCGATGCAGAATTCAGCGCTCGCATGAAAGCGGATGTTGCCGCCATTACTGAAAAAATCCGCCGTGTCACTGGCAAGAAACCAAGGGTTTGGGTTTGGCCTTATGGTGCAGCCAGAGGCACTACCTTGCAGATTGCCGCTGAAGACGGCTACCAGATAGCAATGGTGTTGGATGATGCCTTGAGCAACTTAAATACGCTCATGTCCACCTCGCGCGTGATGCCAGCCAACGCACCCGGCTTGCAAGAATTTGCCCGCAGCAACGTGATTGAGGCGGAAGCTTCCCCACTCATGCGGGTGGCGCATGTGGATTTGGATTACGTCTATGACCCCGACCCGGTGCAAACCAATCGCAACCTGGATGAGCTGGTGCAGCGGATTTTTGACATGCAGATTACCACTGTATTTCTGCAAGCCTTTGCTGACCCGGGTGCTGATGGTTTGGTGCGTTCGGTTTATTTTCCCAATCGCCATTTACCGATGCGTGCCGACTTATTCAATCGGGTGGCTTGGCAATTGCGCAACCGCGCACAGGTTGAGGTTTATGCCTGGATGCCGGTACTGGCGATCGACTTGGATGCAAAGCTGCCGCGCGTACTGAAAATGGATGCACAAACTGGGGCGGCGGCAGTGGATAAGAAACAATACTTGAGATTGTCGCCTTTTGATGCACGGGTACGTCAGCAAGTCGGTGAACTCTATGAGGATTTGGCCGGATACGCCACCTTTGATGGAATATTGTTCCATGATGATGCGCTCTTGGGCGACTATGAGGATGCCAGCCCTGCGGCATTGGACGTTTACCGGCAAGCTGGTTTTGGGCAGATTGCCAGTATTCATGGCAATATCCGCCAGATGCAGGCGTGGACTCGCTTCAAGAGCCGTTATCTCATCCGCTTTACCCAAGAGCTTGCCGATAAAGTACGCGCTGTGCGCGGACCACAAATTAAAACCGCACGCAATATCTACGCACGCCCCATCCTGGAGCCGAACAGTGAGGCCTGGTTTGCACAGAACCTGGATGACTTTTTGTCCGCCTACGACTGGGTCGCTCCAATGGCCATGCCAAGAATGGAAAATATTCACAATAAAGAAGAAAACGCTTGGCTGGATCGGCTGGTAGACAATGTTGCCAAGCGTCCGGGGGCACTGGATAAAACCGTGTTTGAACTACAGGCTCGTGATTGGCGCAACCAGAGTTCGATTGACAGCAGGGTGCTGGCAAGTTGGATGCAGCGTCTGCAACTGCGCGGCGCACGCAACTTTGGCTATTATCCGGACGACTTTTCCTCCAACCATCCTGAGCTGAAAGTTATACGCTCGGTAATTTCTTCTGCTTGGTATCCCTTTTACTGAGTATTTAAGATGAATAACCGTTTGCTGGCTTTACTGATCTTCATCATCGTATTGGGAATGCCGTTCGGTATTCTTTTGACGCTGAACATCGATACACTGCTGAACTTTCTGTTTTTCTACCCCATGTTTATGTCCGGATTATGGATAGCGGGTGGTCTTTATTTCTGGTGGCACTGGGAGAGTAAATGGGGTTGGGGTGAAGCGCGCGAAGTGCCGAAACTGTCCGGCAATCCCTTGGTCTCGATTTTGATACCTTGCCATAATGAAGTTGAAAATGCTGAAGAAACCCTGTTGTCCGCGTTGTACCAGAACTATTCCAATATTGAAGTTATCGCCATCAATGATGGCTCCACCGATGGTAGCGGTGAGTTGCTTAACCGCATGGCATTGCAACATGAACGTCTGCGCATAGTGCATCTGGCGCATAATCAGGGTAAAGCCATGGCGCTGCGCATGGGCGCATTGGCGGCACGCAGTGATTACTTGGTGTGCATTGATGGTGATGCCATGCTGGATGTCGATGCGGTCAGTTACTTGGTTGCACCTTTGCTGAAACTCCCGCGCGTTGGAGCCGTAACCGGCAATCCGCGTATTCGCACACGCTCTACTTTGATAGGACAGATTCAAGTCGGTGAATTTTCTTCCATCATTGGTCTTATCAAACGTACCCAGCGCGTTTATGGGCAGGTATTTACCGTCTCAGGGGTGGTCGCCGCTTTTCGCCGTTCGGCGCTCGACCGTATAGGTTACTGGGATCTTGACATGATTACCGAGGACATCGACATCAGTTGGAAACTACAGCGTGATCACTGGTCGGTTTTTTACGAACCGCGTGCGCTGTGCTGGATTCTGATGCCAGAAACTTTGCGCGGCCTGTGGAGGCAACGCCTACGCTGGGCACAGGGTGGCGCAGAAGTATTTTTGAAAAACTTGAATATCGTGTGGCACTGGAGAAATCGCCGCCTGTGGCCTTTGGTATTGGAATACTGCATGTCGGTTTTCTGGGCCTTTACCTTTGCTATTTCCATCCTGCTTTGGTTAATTAACAAGGTAGTGGTATTGCCGGACTTTCTCTATGTTGCCGCGATAATACCGCCAGGTTTTACCGGCATGATGCTCGCCGTAACCTGCTTGGCGCAGTTCACTACCAGTATTTTGATAGATAGCCGCTATGAACCGGAACTTCCGCATTCCTTATATTGGATTGTTTGGTATCCACTCGCCTATTGGATGCTGAGTCTGTCTACCACCTTGGTCAGTTTTGCCAAAGTGATGCTGCGCAATAAGCCGCACCAGCAAGCACGCTGGATAAGCCCGGACCGCGGTATTAAGCCTCCGAGGGCGATATGATTATTACCACTAAACGCTCAAATCTTAGGTATTTTTTGGATATTTTGCTTACCGCACTGGGATGGCTGTTTTTTATTTATCTATTTTTTGCCGGTATTGTTGCCATCTTAAGTGGTGGTATGCAAGGGCCTCACATACCGTTGGTGTTGCCTGAATTTTTAACTTCAGCACAATCAGTGATTAGTTATGTCATTATTGCTTTAATTAACGCCAATCTGTTGATTGGTTGGGCAGTTTACAACCAATTTCGCTTTACTGGCAAAGACCGCCGCAAGCCCCCGCAACCACTTACACCACTGCAACTGCAAAAAAGTTTTGCCTTGTCGCCTGCTTTGTTTGACGATGTACAAAATGCCGATGTAATGGTGATTTACCATGAAGAAAATAACATGATAGGTATTATCGATATTATTAATGAAAGCCCTGAGTCAGATACTGACCTTAAAAATATCCCAAAAACAGCAAAGAAAATAACCGTACCTATTTAATGCAAGTTGTTTTTAAATGACGCCTATTGTGCGTAATTGTGCAATTTCTGCTGAAGATAATCCCAATAATTCAGTCAGTAGATGCTCAGTATGTTCGCCCAGTTGCGGTGCTGCACTGTGGTAGGAGACCGGGCTTTTTGATAAGCGTAGCGGGCTGGCTACTTGCGGGACACTGCCAAAGGTTGGGTGGGGCAAGTCAAGATGCAGTCCCCTCGCTTTAACCTGCTCGTTGGCAAATACCTGCTGCAAATTATTAATCGGCCCACAAGGTACGCTGGCCGCTTCCAATAGCGTTATCCAGTTCGCAGTGGTTTTAAATACCGTACGTTGGCGCAGCAGGGGAATTAACTCGCTGCGATTTTTAACCCGTGCGGCATTGGTTGCAAAATCGGGGTTATCCGCCAAATGGATACAATCCGCCAATTCACAAAATGCACGGAACTGGCGGTCATTACCAATCGCCAAAATCATATTGCCGTCAGCCGTGGGAAAATCCTGATAAGGCACAATATTAGGGTGCGCGTTGCCAAGGCGTTTTGGCGATTGACCACTGACTAAATAATTCATCGCCTGATTGGCAAGACAGGCGACTTGCACATCCAATAGCGCCATATCAATGTGCTGGCCTTCACCGGTTTTTTCACGCTGAACCAGTGCGGCAAGAATGCCGATGGCCGAATAAAGTCCGCATTGAATATCGGTTAAAGCCACGCCGACTTTCATCGGTCCGCCGCCTTCTTCAGTATCGGGATGGCCGGTTAAACTCATTAAGCCGCCCATACCTTGAATCATAAAATCATAACCGGCGCGTTTAGCATAAGGGCCGTTTTGACCAAAGCCGGTAATGGAGCAGTAAATCAGTTTCGGGTTAATGGCTTTTAATGATGGATAATCAAGGCCATAAGCGGCCAGTCCGCCGACTTTAAAGTTTTCAATCAATACATCGGATTGTTTGGCAAGCGCTATTGCCAGTTGCTGTCCTTCTTTTTGCGTAAAATCCAATGTGATGGACTGTTTATTACGATTGGCACAGTGATAATAAGCCGCCTCTTGGCCATCAACGCCATCTGGGTCTTTAACAAAAGGCGGCCCCCAGCCGCGGGTATCGTCGCCACTGCCGGGGCGTTCTACTTTTATCACCTCTGCCCCTAAATCGGCCAATATCTGGCCGGCCCAGGGGCCTGCCAGAATACGCGATAAATCCAATACACGAATACCCGAAAGTGCGGACATAACAGCCTCTTTTTTAACAGAACGCCTGCAAACCGGTTTGTGCACGCCCCAAAATCAGCGCGTGAATATCGTGGGTGCCTTCGTAGGTGTTGACCACTTCCAGATTAACCAAGTGCCGTGCAATACCAAATTCGTCGCTGATGCCATTGCCGCCCAGCATGTCACGAGCGCTACGGGCAATGTCGAGTGACTTGCCACAACTATTGCGCTTCATGATGGAGGTGATTTCAACCGCAGCGCTGCCTTCATCCTTCATCCGGCCAAGACGCAGACAGCCTTGCAGGCCAAGACAAATTTCCGTCTGCATGTCGGCGAGTTTCTTTTGGATAAGCTGGTTTTGCGCCAGCGGACGGCCAAACTGCTTGCGCTCCAGCACATATTGGCGCGCCCGTAGCCAGCAGTCTTCCGCCGCGCCCAGTGCCCCCCAGGCAATGCCGTAGCGGGCGGAGTTAAGACAGGTAAAAGGCCCACGCAGACCACGTACATCGGGGAAGGCGTTTTCTTCGGGGACGAATACTTCATCCATCACGACTTCGCCGGTAATCGAAGCACGCAGCCCCACTTTGCCGTGCAGCGCCGGAGCGGTTAAGCCTTTAAAGCCTTTTTCCAGTACAAAACCGCGAATTTTGCCTTCGTCGTCTTTTGCCCAGACAACAAATACATCGGCAATTGGGCTGTTGGTAATCCAGGTTTTGCTGCCGGATAAGGAGTAACCGCCTTCCACTTTGCGCGCGCGGGTCGCCATGCTGCCGGGGTCTGAGCCATGATTGGGTTCGGTCAAACCAAAGCAGCCAATCAGCTGGCCACTGGCCAGTTTTGGCAGATATTTTTGCCTGGTCGCTTCACTGCCGAACTCATAGATCGGCAGCATGACCAAGGACGACTGCACGCTCATCATCGAGCGGTAGCCTGAATCCACGCGTTCGATTTCACGGGCAATCAGGCCGTAGCTCACGTAATTTAAGCCACTGCCGCCGTATTGTTCGGGTAGTGTTGCGCCGAGCAGACCCAGTTCGCCCATTTCACGAAAGATGGCCGGGTCGGTTTTTTCTTCGCGGAAGGCTTGCAGCACACGAGGAGCCAGTTTGTCTTCGGCATAACTGCGAGCCGTTTCACGCAGCAGGCGTTCTTCTTCAGAAAGCTGCGCATCCAATAGCAGCGGGTCTTGCCAGTTAAAAGCAGCTTGCATTGTGTTCTCCTTGGATTTTATTGGAAGCACCATCAATAAAAGGGATGCTAAGCACTGCGCAGCGGCTGGACAAGCGAGAATTTTGCACATTATTGTGCGTTTTTTGCATTCTGGAATCGCCCATGCGTCGCAAAATCCCAAGTACTGCGGCACTGCTCGCCTTTGAGGCCGCCGCCCGCCAGCAGAGTTTTACCCGCGCGGCAGAAGAACTCGCCCTGACGCAAAGCGCGGTTTGCAGGCAGATTGCGGCGCTGGAAACGTTTTTGGGCTGCGAGTTATTCCGCCGAACCCAGCGTGGCGTAAAACTAACCGAAGCAGGACTTGCCTACAGCCGTAAAGTCACTGCACAACTGGATGGCTTGGAACGTGACTGCCTCGCCATGCGCCGTCCACAAGGTATGGTGAGTTTGGAGCTGGCTGTGGTGCCGACCTTTGCCACACAGTGGCTGTTACCAAGACTGACCGATTTTGGGCTGCGCTATCCGCAAACCAGCCTGAATTTAACCACCCGCACTCGCCCGTTTTTGTTTGCCGCAACGGATTTTGACGCGGCGATTTACTCCGGCGATGGTGACTGGCCGGGTACGCAGGCGCATTTTTTATTACATGAGGCGTTACTGCCGGTGGCAAGTCCTGCATTACTGGCAGGCTTGTCCGCCCCCATCAATGCAGCGCAGCTTGCACGCTTGCCCTTGTTGCAGCAGAGCACCCGCCCGCACGCCTGGCGGCAGTGGTTTGCCGCACAAGGCGTGAATGTGGCGCAAGATTTGCACGGGCCGCGCTTGGAATTGTTCTCCATGCTGGCGCAAGCGGCTTGTCACGGGCTGGGCGCTGCACTGATTCCACCGTTGCTGATTCAACAGGAACTGGCCGATGGGCGCTTGCAAATCCTGATGGATGCGCCACTTACCGATGAAAACCGCGCCTATTACCTGATCATTCCCGAACGCAAGGCGCAAGTTGCAGCGCTTTGTGCGTTGCGTGATTGGCTGGTAGGGCAGGCGAGGGAGCGAGCCTAGGGTCTGTTCCCGCTTCAAACGTGGCCGCGACGGAGGCAGATTTTACGCGCGGCAAGGCGCGAGAAGAGAAATTTGCTCATGCAAATGAACGACGAGCAACACAGCGGCGCGCAAAATCTGCCCCGTCCCTTCGGGCTGCGCGCAAAATTTCGCCATACGTTGTTGCAGCATTTGCCAAGGTTGTACACATTGGCTGCATGCTGCGCCTAGTCTGGCGAAATTTTGAGCAGCAGCGCGGCTCGCGTTTGAAGCGGGAGCAGACCCTAGCTGCGCAGCAACTGCTCGCGTAGTGCTTTGATTTCATCACGCACGCGGGCGGCCGCTTCAAATTCGAGGTCGCGGGCGTGTTGCAGCATTTGTGTTTCCAGTTGGCTAATGCGTTTGTCGATTTCTGCAGGCGTACGTAGCGCAGCGTTATATTCAAGGCTTTCGATATGGGCGATTTTAGCTTTGCGCTTGGCGGTGCGTGCGCCCGGCGTCATTGCGCCTTCAAGAATGTCGCGCACGTCTTTTTGCACGCCATGCGGCACTATGCCGTGCGCCTTGTTAAAGGCCATTTGCTTGGCGCGGCGACGTTCGGTCTCATCAATGGCGCGACGCATTGAGCCGGTGATGTTATCGGCATAAAGAATGGCTTTGCCGTGCAGGTTACGCGCGGCGCGGCCAATGGTTTGGATCAGTGAACGCTCACTGCGCAAAAAGCCTTCCTTGTCGGCATCCAAAATCGCAACGAGTGAGACTTCTGGCATATCCAGGCCTTCGCGCAGCAGGTTAATGCCGACCAGTGCGTCGAACAGGCCAGTGCGCAGGTCGCGGATAATTTCCACGCGCTCGACCGTGTCGATGTCCGAATGCAAATAACGTACTTTGACCTGATGGTCGCTTAAGTAATCGGTCAAGTCTTCGGCCATGCGCTTGGTCAAAGTCGTCACCAGCACGCGTTCGCCCGCCGCGCTGCGCTGCCTGATTTGCGAGAGCAAATCGTCCACTTGGGTTTTCGCCGGACGGACTTCAATTTGCGGGTCAACCAAGCCGGTAGGGCGTACCACTTGCTCGATAACACGCCCGGCGTGTTCGGCTTCATAAGCACCTGGCGTTGCCGAAACAAAAATCACTTGTGGGCTGACGGCTTCCCATTCCTCAAAACGCAGTGGACGATTATCCAATGCTGAAGGCAGACGAAAGCCGTATTCCACCAAGGTTTCCTTGCGCGAACGGTCGCCTTTAAACATCGCGCCGACTTGCGGCACGCTCACATGTGATTCATCAATAATCAGCAGCGCGTTATCCGGCAGATAATCGTACAAGGTCGGCGGCGGCTCGCCCGCTGCGCGACCGGATAAATAGCGCGAGTAGTTTTCGATACCGGCGCAGTAGCCCACTTCCAAAATCATTTCCAAATCAAAACGGGTACGCTGTTCGAGGCGCTGCGCTTCCAACAAGCGGCCATTTTCACGCAACAGATGCAGGCGTTGCTTTAATTCTTCTTTAATGGCTTCTACTGCCGCCAATAGCGTTTCACGTGGAGTAACGTAGTGGGTTTTCGGATAAAAAGTAAAGCGCGGCAGTTTTTTTAATAGTTCACCGGTTAATGGGTCAAAAGCCGTTAGGCTTTCAACTTCATCATCAAATAGATCAATGCGAATGGCTGCTAAATCCGATTCCGCCGGAAACACATCAATCACATCGCCACGAACGCGAAAACTGGCACGGGCAAAATCAATTTCATTACGGCTATAGTGCAATTCAGTGAGACGGCGCAGTAAATCACGTTGGCCAATTTTATCGCCCCTCGATAAATGCAGCACCATTTTTAAATATTCTTCGGGGCTGCCCAAGCCGTAAATGGAAGAAACGGTACAAACCACAATGACATCAGGCCGTTCAATCAGCGCTTTAGTGGCCGATAAACGCATTTGCTCGATATGGTCGTTAATCGATGCGTCTTTTTCGATAAAAGTATCTGAGGCCGGAACATAAGCCTCCGGCTGGTAATAGTCATAATAAGAAACAAAATACTCGACCGCGTTATGCGGAAAAAACGCCTTAAACTCGCCATAAAGCTGCGCCGCCAGTGTTTTATTGGGCGCAAGCACCAGCGCAGGGCGCTGCACCTTGGCAATAACATTGGCAATACTGAAGGTTTTGCCGGAGCCGGTTACGCCGAGCAGGGTCTGATAAGCAAGCCCTGCTTCAATGCCTTCGGCCATCAAGCGAATAGCCTCGGGCTGGTCACCCGCGGGAGCAAAGGAAGTTACCAGTTGAAAGCGGGACATAGGGCGGCGCTAAATATCGTAAAAGACAGGCAGACAGGATACTCTAAATGCGGCGCTGAAAATACGGCGAGTAGCGTTATGGCCTTCTGTTATTATTGAAGAGATACTTGCAAAAGCTATTACTATTTTTAAGTGATGCACAATAAAAACCCGGCCTTAGCGCCGGGTTTTTATTGGTGGCTTGATTAGAAGGTTAAATCCAGCGGGTATTCAACAAACAAGCGCCATTCGTTAAGATCTGACTGCCCCATGTCGGTTACGTTGTTAGAACCTCGATAAATACCATTACGCACTTTAAATGTTAAATTTTTCAATGAGCCGTCTTGAACGGTATATTTAACCTGATTATAGAAGTCGCGCTCATGGCCTTTTTTGTCATTGGTGGTTGCCGAGGATTTTTGCTCACCATAGACATAAGCCATACGCCAACTTAAACCGGCCATACCGTATTCACTAAAATCGAGCGAATAGCCAAGTTGTAGAGACTTCTCATCTTCTTGATTGAAATCAGAGAAGAACGAGTTAGCCAACCAGATAGTACCGCCGCCATCACCTACATCATAATCATACGCCCAGCTACCGGAGCTTTGTTGGTAGGCCAAAATTAAACCATGCCCACCAATATTATAGGTGCTTTGCAGGCTCCAGATAGTGTTTTTTTCTGATTGACCCGTATTGGTATATTGACTGCGATACTTGGTACGATAGTAGTTAAAATCCAACTCAACAGATTGTTCTCCGCCCAGGTCAATAGAGTGGTAGGCTCCTGCATAGAGTTTTCTGAGAGTATCTTCAACACGTGAGCCATACAGTGCGAAGGAAGTAGCGTCTTCATTAGTGGTGTAACGTGCGCCAGCAATATTGATACTCTTCAATTCACCGGGGTCACGCGAAGCAAAAGCCATTGGACTGTCTTGAGTAAAGCGCCCAATATCCACTTGCAAGCCTTCAACTTCCTGACTGGTCAGCAATGTACCGGTGAAGGACTGTGGCAGTACACGCGAGTCATCAATCGAGAGCACGGGAAGCTCTGGCATTTGATGCCCATATTTCAGCACAGTGCCGGAAAAACGCGCTTTGACTGCTGCACCAACATGCCCCCACTCATCGCGAGGAGCAAGCAGACCTTTAGAGTTTGGGCGTCTCTCGGATGCAAGGAAGCCAGACATAAGCCCTCCTTGACTGTCAGCGCCTGCTTTTCCCGCGCCTCCATCCAGGCGAACAGCCAGCAGACCAAAGGCATCCAAGCCGAAACCTACGACGCCTTGAGTAAAGCCAGATTCAAATTTACCGATAAAGCCTTGCGCCCAGGCCGCGTTGTCGGTGTCGGCCGATTTGCTCTTCCAGTCACGATTCCAGTAGGTATTGCGCAGCAGCAACTGCGCACTGGCTCCTTCGACAAAGCCTTTGGCATCGGCCTGTTTGCTCTCGGCTTCAGCCAGCGCGAGCTGGCTGCTGGCCGCAGCAACGGCCAGTGCGATAAGGCTGTGTTTCATAGCTTGCATTGTATTGCTCCTTCAATGTTGGGTATTTGCCATCGGCAAAGCCAGAATTCACCATTTGTTATGTGCAGCTTCTTTAAGCGAATGACAGTTGTAGGGGTTGCCTTCGCAATCGCGAATATACAACAGTACTTTCAAGTTTTCATCCATTAAGGCGGATTTTTTGTAAGGGTTTGGCCTTGGGAGCCTTGATCAAGGCGCTATACCGGGCTTGATAAGCTGAGTGGCCTGTATTTTACGGTATTTTGCGGCTCGCCCTGGGCAAGCCTTGGCGTTACACTGACGTTTTTCCGGCTGGTTGGAATTTCGCGACTATGACGCTTTTTTCTGCGGTAACTCTGGCTCCTCGTGACCCGATTTTGGGGCTCAATGAAGCCTTTAACAGCGACCCGCGCCGCGGAAAAATCAACTTGGGCGTTGGCGTTTATTTTGATGAAGGCGGACGTATTCCATTGCTGCAAGCGACCTGCAAGGCGCAGCAAAGCCTGCTCGCAACGCCCGCCGCACCTGGTTATTTGCCGATTGACGGGCTGCCCGCCTACAACCAGTGCGTGCAGCATCTGTTGTTTGGTGAAAAATCTGAATTATTGCAAGCGCAGCGGGTGGTGACTTGCCAAGCCTTGGGCGGCACCGGAGCGCTAAAAATCGGCGCGGATTTTTTAAAAACACTGTTGCCGGATGCTGTGGTCGCCATCAGTGACCCAAGCTGGGAAAACCACCGCGCTCTATTTGGCGGCGCGGGCTTTAAGGTGCAGGGCTACCGCTATTACGACGCCCAAAGCCAGGGTGTTGATTTGGCCGGCATGCTGGAAGATTTACGTGCATTACCGCCGCGTTCGATCGTGCTGTTGCACGCCTGTTGCCATAACCCGACCGGCGTTGATCTTGATGCAGATGACTGGCAAGTGCTGATCTCGCTGATTAAAGAGCGTGATTTAGTGCCGTTTTTGGATATGGCCTATCAAGGTTTTGCACAAGGCATTTATGAAGATGCCGAAGTCGTGCGTTTATTGGCGGGTTCCGGTTTGACGTTTTTGTTGGCGAGTTCGTTTTCCAAGTCGTTTTCCTTATACGGCGAGCGGATAGGGGCGTTGTCGTTGGTCTGCGCGTCATCGGGCGAGGCAGAGCGTGTGCGCTCGCAAATTAAACGGGTTATTCGCGGCAATTATTCCAATCCGCCCATTCACGGTGCCGCGTTGGTTTCTACTGTTTTGGGCAGCGCGGAACTAAGCGCACTGTGGCAGCAGGAACTCACCCAAATGCGCGGGCGTATTTGCGCTATGCGCCAGATGCTGGCCGCGCGTTTGGGCGAACAAGTTAGCGGGCGTGATTTTTCCTTTATTACCCGCCAGCGCGGTATGTTCTCGTATTCGGGCTTGAGTGCGCAGCAGGTGGATAGGCTGCGTGATGAATTTGCCATTTATGCCGTGGGCAGCGGGCGCATCTGCATGGCGGCGCTTAATCACAGCAACCTGGAGCAGGTCGTAAGCGCCATTGCCAAAGTGCTGTGATGCGGATGAAGTCGCTGCTGCGCCGCGCTTATCCACTATTGCCGTTATTGCAGATTGATAAGCCTTGTCTTGCCATTCCTTTGGCCACCGCGCTACATGAAGGTGGGCTTAATGTGTTGGAGGTTGCGCTGCGCACCCCGCAAGCATTGGCGGCGCTCACCGCGATTCGCAAGGCACTGCCGCAGCTTTGCGTGGGAGTGGGCAGTTTGACTTTACCGGCACAGTTTCAACAGGCAATGGATGCCGGAGCGCAATTTGCCGTAAGCCCTGGATTTACCCGCAAGCTCGCGGACGCAGCGGCCGATTGCGGCTTGCCTTGGCTGCCCGGCGTGATGACGCCTTCTGAAATATTAGGTGCGCAGCAGGCCGGTTTTAGCTGTCTTAAGTTATTTCCTGCCTTGACCGGTGGTGCATTGCAAAGCCTGCTGGCGGTCTTCCCCGACCTGCAATTTTGTCCGACTGGCGGGATTAAAGCGACGGACTTGGCCGATTTATTGGCGCTTGCCAATGTTCCCTGTGTGGGCGGCAGTTGGGTTTGCCCGCCGGATTTAATCCGCAGTGGAGATTTTGCGCAAATCCGCAAACGAGCGCTTGAGGCTTGTGCGTTGGCTGGTTGAAAGATTTTGTAAAAGTTTGTAAAAAATCGAGCGACTTGAAATCTTAAAGGCTATCCCTATCTTGGGTTTTGCAGATGCCGAAATCGGGTCTGTTAATTTTTCGCTGAATATCAGGAGAATAGCCATGAGTAACGTACTTTCCCTTGCCCCTTTGTTCCGTCAATCCATTGGTTTTGACCGCTTCAACGATTTGTTTGAATCGGCGCTGCGCAGCAGTGAAACCAGCTCCTACCCGCCCTACAACGTTGAGAAACACGGCGATGACCAATACCGCATCGTGATTGCGGCGGCGGGTTTTAAGGAGGATGACCTGGAACTTTCCGTTGAGCGCGGCGTACTTTCGGTAAGCGGCAGCCGCCGTGAACAAGAAGGTGCGAACGATGCGGGCGGCGTGACCTATTTGCACCAAGGCATTGCTCGCCGTGCCTTTAAACTGTCGTTCCGTTTGGCCGACCATATCGAGGTCAAAAACGCCTCGCTGGAACACGGGCTGCTTAATATCGACCTGCTGCGTGTGGTGCCGGAAGAAGCCAAACCCAAACGCATCAGCATCAATAATCGCCAGCCGGTGATTGAAGGCTAATTGGATTGGCCCTTTCCCCTTCTCCCACAAGTGGGGAAGGGGATTTGCATCAAGCGTAGCAAGCACTGAAATCCCATATTACCGACCTATAAGACTCGGCAACTTCTCATACGTACTCAAAAAAGTTACGCTGAAATGCTAAGTTTTGTCGATTTTTGAGTGTTGCCCAAGGTCTTGGATGAATGAAAAACAGTGCAAGTAACCCTGTGAAAAATCTTGAAAAACAGGATAAATACAATAAAAATCAAGAGGTTTATGGCATTCAACACACGCCCATGATGCAGCAGTACTGGAAGCTGAAAAACCAGTATCCCGACCAATTAATGTTTTACCGCATGGGTGATTTTTATGAACTGTTTTATGAGGATGCGAAAAAGGCCGCCAAGTTGCTCGACATTAGCCTGACCGCCCGCGGGCAATCGGCCGGGCAGCCGATCCCAATGGCCGGTGTGCCTTATCACGCGGCACAAGGTTATCTCGCCAAGTTGCTTAAATTGGGCGAATCGGTGGTTATCTGCGAGCAAACCGGCGAGGTCGAAGGCGGCAAAGGACCGATGACGCGCGAAGTGGTGCGCATTATCACACCAGGCACCTTGACCGAAGAAGCCTTGCTTGATGAACGCAGTGACAACCGTGTTGCCGCGCTGGCAGGTAGTGAGCAGTGCTTTGGCCTTGCCGTGCTGGATTTAAGCAGCGGCCAATTCAGCGTGCAGGAATTTTCCGGCATGGAAACGCTGCTCGCCGAACTCGCCCGTTTGGAACCGGCTGAACTGTTAATTCCGGAAGATTTTCCTCAAGATTTGCCGTTTGCTAACCGCCGCGGACTGCGCCGCCGCGCCCCTTGGGATTTTGACCCGGCGAGCGCGCATAAAAGCCTGTGCCAGCAATTTGCCGTGCTGGATTTAAAAGGCTTTGGCTGCGAGGCGCTTTCGGTCGGCTTGGGCGCGGCGGGTTGTTTGCTCGCTTACGCCAAAGAAACCCAGCGCAGTGCGCTGCCACATTTGCGGCGATTGCAGCATGAGCGGTTAAGCGACAGCGTGATTATCGATGCCGCCAGTCGCCGCAATCTGGAGCTTTGCGTCAATCTTGCCGGCGGCAGTAGCAATACCTTGCAGTCGGTGATGGATCGCTGCCAAAGCGCAATGGGCAGCCGCCTGCTGGGGCGTTGGCTTAATCGCCCACTGCGCAGACGAGAGGTGCTAGAGGCGCGTCTCGATGCCATCGACTGTCTGCTGGATAACTACCGGTTTGAACCGCTGTCCGTGCAGTTAAAAAAAATAGGTGATATCGAACGCATTCTTGCCCGTGTGGGATTGCGTAGCGCTCGCCCGCGTGACTTGGGGCGTCTTCGTGATGCGCTCGCCGCCTTGCCGGCACTGCAACAACAACTGGCCGAACTACAAGCTGCGCGTGTGCAGGCACTGGCCGAACAGATCAAAACCTATCCCGAACTTACCGAGCAGTTGCAAAAAGCGCTGGTAGAAAGCCCGCCGATACTGTTGCAAAGCGGTGTGCTGCGTAATGGTTATGACAACGAACTGGATGAACTGCGCACACTTGACGAAAATGCCGGCAGCTATCTGCTGCAGCTGGAGCAACGCGAGAAGCAACGCACAGGCTTAAGCATGCTCAAAGTCGGTTATAACCGGGTGCAAGGCTATTACATTGAACTGCCGCGCAGCCAGGCCGAAAACGCGCCAGCAGACTATCAAAGAAGGCAAACGCTAAAAGGCGCGGAGCGCTTTATTACAGCGGAACTCAAAGCCTTTGAAGATAAAGCACTTTCCGCACAAAGCCGCGCCTTGGCACGGGAAAAGCAGCTTTATGAGCAGTTGCTCGATGCTTGTAATAAGCAGCTTGGTGCATTGCAACAAAGCGCATCGGCCTTGGCGGAACTTGACGTACTCGCCAATCTGGCCGAACGCGCCCATACGCTTAACCTGTGCCGCCCGCGTTTTAGCGAGCCATCTTGTTTGCGCATTGAGCAAGGTCGTCATCCGGTGGTTGAGCAGGTTTCAGGCAGTCCGTTTGTCGCCAATGACTTAACGCTGGATGAAGAGACCCGCATGCTGATGATTACCGGGCCAAATATGGGCGGAAAATCCACCTATATGCGGCAAACAGCGCTGATTGTGCTGCTGGCGCAAATCGGCAGCCAAGTACCGGCGGCGCGCTGTGAATTATCCTTGGTAGACCGCATCTTTACCCGTATCGGCTCGGCGGATGACCTAGCCGGTGGCCGCTCAACCTTTATGGTGGAAATGAGCGAAACCGCCAATATCCTGCATAACGCCAGTGAGCAAAGCCTGGTGCTGATGGATGAAGTAGGCCGCGGAACCAGCACCTTTGACGGCCTATCACTGGCCTTTGCTGCTGCCGAGCAACTTGCCAAAAGCCGTGCCTTTACCTTATTTGCTACGCACTATTTTGAGCTGACCGCGCTGGCAGGCAGCCTATCGGCCATTGAAAACGCGCACCTTACGGCGACTGAGCATCACTCGGGCATTGTCTTTTTGCACCAACTGCGCAAAGGTCCGGCCAGCCAAAGCTACGGCTTGGCGGTTGCCACCCTCGCCGGTGTGCCGGATGCCGTTATCTGCCGCGCCCGCGAGCATCTGACTCGTTTGGAAGCAGGCAGCGTGCTTGGCGCAAACAAGGCAGGCAAAGCCGAAGCACCCAGGCAAGGGGATCTGTTCGCCAGCCTGCCGCACCCCGTTTTACAAGCATTAAAGCAGCTTGACCTTAACGAACTTAGCCCGCGTGAAGCGCTTGAGTGGTTATATGAGTGGAAGAAACGCCTATGACGGCATCGACGGTAAGCTGCTAGAATTGTGCACTTTTATGCATACCCGCTTTAAGTGCTGGGGTATTTTGGAGAACAACCAATGACCTTTGTTGTCACTGACAACTGCATTAAATGCAAATATACCGATTGTGTGGAGGTTTGCCCGGTCGACTGTTTTTATGAAGGGCCTAACTTTTTGGTTATTCACCCGGATGAATGTATCGACTGCGCCCTGTGCGAGCCGGAATGCCCTGCGCAGGCCATCTTTTCAGAAGATGAAGTACCGGACGATATGCAGGAATTTATCGAGTTGAATGCTGAACTGGCACAAAGCTGGAGCAATATCACCGAGAAAAAAGACGCACTGCCCGATGCCGAAGACTGGGATGGCGTTGAGAATAAAATAAAGTATTTGGAGCGCTAAGAAACATTGCCCCCGCCAGGCAGACCCTAAGCGGGGGTATCAAATATAAAAACGCGCCTTAAGGTGCAGAAAGCGCCTTACAGCCAGCCAGCGGATTTTCTTCACAGTTGCCAATAATCAATAGGTTTTTTTTACCATTACTAAATTGCGCTAAAATTTTGTAACCTGGATGCTGCTTAAACCAAGCGAGCAGCCAAGGCGTATCGGGGTTTTCTTCAAAAACAAAATAACTGAAACCTTGTTTCGTATTTTTATCATTTAATATTTGCTCTGCCGATTGATCATATGGAAATACATAACTCCAGCCTGCGTAATAGGCAATGCGGCCGTCTTCAAAATAAAAAGCTTTACTGGCTTCATCAGGTAGCTCGTTCTGCTTTATCCAGTTCGCCGCTTCAATATAATGGGTTTTTTTAGGAGACAATGAAATTACATTGGCTATCATTACCCCAATACTAATAACTACCAATAGTTTTACCGCACGTGGAAAGCGTTCAGCTACATTCATCAGTGCCAATGTGGCTACAGGTACAGCCAGCAGGTTAAGATAGCTGGTATAGCGCCCATTCATAAACAGGTGATAAAAGAAATAAACCATTAATGCCAGAAAATAGAGTATAAAGGCCAACGCGAAGGGCTGAAAACGTTGCCAGTAAATACGATACCTTAAGAAACTTGAGGGAAACAAAAAAGGCAGGGCAAAAGGACCGAGCAAGCGAATAAATATGCCGAGAATATAAATAAGAAAAGCAAAAAACAATATCGCTGCGGCATCATCTGCTATCCACTTGTGGAGCATGGAAGAAAAATTATCCGATAGCTGGGTAAATTGAGCCAATAGATTTTTTGGGTTGATCTTGTATAGATAATTATTCAATCTGTCTAAATATTGATTGTCAAGTATTTGTAATGCAAACAATCCAGCCACTGCCACTACTATGGGTAGCCAGCTTATTTGGGCAAGACGTAACCATCCATCTTGATTGCGCACCTGTAAAATACGCCATAGCACCAATGCGGGCATCAATAGCATCGCTTCAAGT
Source organism: Ventosimonas gracilis (assembly GCF_001580025.1). Lineage (GTDB taxonomy): Bacteria > Pseudomonadota > Gammaproteobacteria > Pseudomonadales > Pseudomonadaceae > Ventosimonas > Ventosimonas gracilis. The sequence continues at coordinate 36,856 of NZ_LSZO01000112.1, forward strand.
CGAAATAGCGCAGCCAGCACGACGGATAATTGCATCAGTACAGCGAGCTTCCAACCACCACGCTCATCCCAGCGTAGCGCGAACCACAGCGCCAGCATGCTAAAGCACCAAAAACCGTGCTCACGAATAATATCACCACGGAATTGGTTAAATGCAGGCATGGCCAGCACGACCAGCAAGGCCCAGCCGCTACTGCCCGGTATGCGCCGAACCAGCATATCGACCAGTAAAGCACAGGTGGTCGCCATAAACAGCGATACCCATAAATACGCCAAGGTTTCCAGCGCAAGGCCAGTCAGCTTGTGGCTGATGGCCAGAAGCAGTAAAAACCAAGGCCAATCAAATTGGAACAGCCCGTGCAGACCTTTTTCGTTAAATGATCGGGTTAGATCCAAATAGAACGCAGCATCCCTGCTTAAGGTGACCTCAAACTGTATGGCGATAAATGAAAGTACGAGGCTGGCAAAAAAGGCCAAGCAAACAGGATGAGTTGATTTAAGGAATTTAAAATAATTAGCAAATAGCAACATAAAAATTCGGCATCGGGGTAAGAATAATCATTAAGGCAAGTGGATGGCAAATTGCTGTAACAGCCGTTTGAAGCGGATTCGCGCCTCGGCGTCGGTAAATTTTTCCAGTGCTTTTGTGTAATAGGGGAAGTGTCTAGTCTGCGCAGTATTGATCATGGCCTGTGCCAGACTCGCCGCATCGGCGGCAAACAGCACTTCATCCGCGGCAACTTCAGCGCCGCCTCCGCAATCGTCCCGACAGACTACCGGAACGCCTGCGGCCATGGCTTCGAGCAGTACGATACCAAAGGTTTCTTCTTTTGATGTCAGAACAAATTGGTCAAATGCCTGGAAATAGCGCCGTGCAAAATCAACTTGTCCTAAAAAGCGTACCGATTCACTCGGTAATTCCTCTGCGGCCAAGGCTTTTAGTGGGATATCCAAACGACCGCTGCCTATAATGGTCAGTATTGCTCCGGCGGGCAGCGCCGAACGCGCTTGAGCAAAGCCGCGAATAAGTAATGCTTGGTCTTTGTCCGGATGCAAGCGTCCGACATTAGCCACGATAAAAGCGTCTGCTGGTAAACCAAGCTGTACGCGGGCTTGCTTACGAGATAACTGCTGCGCTTGCAGTACTGCAATATCGACACGGTTATACAGCGTAGCAAGGCGATGTTCTGGCCAGTCTGGCCAGTCTGGCATGCAGTGCCGAATGTTTTTACAAGTGGCATCGGATACGCCGAGCAAAGCCAAACGCTGTTTGAAACGTTTGACAAAAAAACGCCTTGACCAGCGTTGATAGTCACCAAAGGCATGGTGCACGCCTATGACTGGTAATTGACTGGCAAGTAGCGCGATATAAATCGGTTTGGCGCGATGTGCTATGCAAAGTACAAAGCGACGGGTGCCAAGTAGGCGGCGCAATTTGCCAATGGCACGAAGTTTTAATCCTCGCACCTGCTGTTTACTTTGATTAAGAAAAACCACTTCGTCGGAAGCAGAGCCTTGTATAACCGCTTCATCAGGAGCGCCGGTTAGATAGACCGTACACACTTTATACGGCGTATCACGAAACAACGCGGCGTACTGCCTCGCGCAGTCTACAAAAGGTCCGTACTGTGCATGGGTAAATTGCAGTACCCAAGGTGTGTGCTGGTCTGTGGTTGTATCCATCCGTTATGTTTTTTCCGTTTCATTTTTAATCACCAGCACATCTTCCATAATCAAATACTGTAAATCCGAACCATAAAACATATTCAGCGCATCGGTGGGCGAGCAGACCATCGGTTCGCCGCGGCGGTTTAGCGAGGTATTCAGCACTACGCCGTTATTGGTGAGTTTCTCCAACTCGCGCATTAAGTCGTACCAGCGCGGATGGTGTTCGCGTTTGAGTACTTGGGCACGGGAAGTGCCGTCTTCGTGTACGACTTCCGGCACGCGGTTTTTCCATTCATCGCTAACCTCAAAGGTAAAGGTCATAAACGGGCTGGGATGTTCGGTTTGCAGCATTTGTGGGGCGACGCTGTCCAGCATGGACGGGCAAAAAGGGCGCCAGCGCTCCCTGTATTTAATCTGCTCGTTAATCCGGTCGGCTACGCCTTTAATGCTGGGGCAGCCGATAATCGAGCGCCCGCCGAGAGCCCTGGGACCAAATTCCATGCGCCCTTGAAACCAAGCGACCGGATGACCTTCGGCCAGAATTTGTGCGATACGCTTTGGTACTTGTTCAATCAGTTGCCACGGCGGTTGACGCGGGTGCTGAGTACAGGCGGCGATAACCTGTTGATTACTGTAGCTTGGGCCCAGATAGACGTGTTCCAGTTTTTCCACTGGCACGCCGCGTTGCTGCGAGACAAAGGCCGCCGCACCCAGCGCCGTACCGGCATCACCGGCGGCAGGCTGTACAAAAAGCTCTTTAACGTCATCGCGGGCAATGATTTTTTGATTGAGCTTAACGTTAAGTGCACAGCCACCGGCAAAGGCAAGTTTGCCGGTTTCTTTCAGGATGTCACCCAGATAGTAATCGAGCATCTGCAGCGACAGTTTCTCAAATAGTGCCTGCATGCTGGCGGCGTAGTGAATGTAAGGTTCATCAATCTCGTCGCCTTGGCGCTTGGGTCCTAACCACTCAATCAGCTTGGGCGAGAAGTAATAGCCTTTGCCCGCCTCTTTATGGCGGCGCGTGCCGATAACATTGACGTAGTCGGTATTGATATGCAGCTTGCCGTCTTTGAACTGTGCGAGCCGCGAGAAATCATAGCGGTTGGCATCACCGTAGGGTGCCATGCCCATAACTTTGAACTCGCCATCGAGCATCTCAAAGCCCAGATACTCGGTTATTGCGCCGTAGAGGCCGCCGAGCGAGTCGGGGTCATAAAACTCTTTGATTTTATGAATTTTCCCGTTTTCACCCCAGCCGAAAAAGGTGGTGGCGTATTCGCCTTTGCCATCGATCCCCAAAATGGCGGTTTTTTCACTAAAAGCGGAACAAAGATAGGCACTGGCGGCGTGTGCCAAATGATGTTCGACCGGCTCAATTTTGACTTTGCGCAGATTAAAACCAAGCTGCTGCAAGCACCACTGGATGCGTTTGAGGTAACGACGATAACGGCGATTACCGTTAATAAGGCCGTCCAGTGCTCGATCGGGCGCATACCAATAGCGCCTCGCATAGTGCCAACGGGCCGGGCCAAACAGGCTAACCGGCGCAAAGGGGATGGCGACCACATCGACGGCATCCGGCGTGATGCCTGCTTGCATCAGGCAAAAACGAGCCGATTCGTAGGGCATGCGGTTTTTCGCATGCTTGTCGCGCACAAAGCGCTCTTCCTCAACGGCGGCAATCAGTTTGCCGTCGATATACAAAGCGGCGGAAGGGTCATGGGATAGTGGGCCGGACAGGCCAAGAACGGTCAATGACACGGAAAAATCTCACCAAGTTGCACTGCAAAGGGAAGCAGAACAGGTACCGAGAGGGCAGTTAAAAACATTTAAGGTGGCGCACAAGTGACAAAAACGGCGCAGAGTTTACCCTATTGGTTTGTGAAGTATCTGTATTGCTCAAACTCAGTGCGCATTATTTCAGCGCAGCCCGAAGGGACGGGTCAGATTTTTTGCGCAGCAAGCGTTACTCGTCGCTCATTTGCATGAGCAAACCTCGCTTCCCGCGCCTTTGCGCTACAAATCGACCAGCGTTGAAACGGGAACAGACCCTAGTGTGCGAGGATTTTATCCAGAAACTCGCGAGTGCGCGGCTGGCGGGCTTCGGGGTGACCAAAAAAGTCCTCTTTGCTGCAGTCTTCCAGCAGTTTGCCGCCGACATCCATAAAAATGACACGGGTGCTGACTTGTTTGGCAAAACCCATTTCGTGGGTCACGCACATCATGGTCATGCCTTCATGGGCAAGGGAGGTCATCACTTCCAGCACTTCGCCGACCATTTCCGGGTCAAGCGCTGAGGTGGGTTCGTCAAACAGCATGACGATGGGATCCATCGACAGTGCACGGGCAATGGCAACGCGCTGTTGCTGTCCGCCGGAAAGCTGCCCGGGATATTTATCCTTGTGCGCCGTTAAGCCTACGCGATCAAGCATTTTTAAACCGCGTTCCTTGGCATCGGTAGCGTTACGCCCCAGCACTTTAATTTGTGCAATCGTCAGGTTTTCTGTCACCGAAAGGTGCGGGAACAGTTCAAAGTGCTGAAACACCATGCCTACCCGACTGCGCAGTTTGGGCAGGTCGGTTTTCGGGTCATGCACGGCGACACCGTCAACGAACACTTCGCCTTTTTGGAAAGGCTCCAGCGCGTTAATGGTTTTAATCAGAGTGGACTTGCCGGAACCGGAAGGCCCGCAGACAACGACCACTTCGCCTTTTTCAATATGGGTTGAGCAGTCGGTCAATACCTGGATATTGCCGTACCATTTGGAGACGTTGATAACATCAATCATGGCTTTTCCTTTTATGTGTTTTTGAATTTAAGTGGTTTGTATCAGATAAAATTCAGCGAATAACAGCGATTTTTTTATGCAGATGTTTAACCAGCGTTGACAGACTGTAACAAAGTACAAAATAAGTGACCGCTGCGGCTAAATACGCTTCAATCGGCCTGCCATAGTTTTTACCGGCGGTTTCAAAGCCTTTGAGCATGTCATAAGCACCAATGGCATAAACCAAGGAAGTGTCCTGAAACAATACAATGGTTTGCATTAATAATACCGGCAGCATATTGCGAAAAGCCTGCGGCAATACTACCAAACGCATGTTTTGACTATAGGTCATGCCGAGAGCTTGTCCAGCAAATACCTGTCCGCGTGGAATGGATTGAATGCCCGCGCGCATGATTTCGCTAAAAAAAGCCGATTCAAAAGCAATAAAGGTAATGATCGCGGAGGCCTCTGCACCAATTTGTTTGCCAATCAATAGTGGCACTAACAAAAAGAACCAGAGAATCACCATCACCAGCGGGATGGAGCGCATGCCATTGACATAAATAGTCGCCGGTGTCATTAACCATTTGTTGCCAGACAGGCGCATTAAGGCGAGCAATGTGCCGAAGAATACGCCACCTATGGTCGCAATTGCAGTCAGTTGGACGCTGAAATAAAAACCTTTAATAACAAAGTTGGTAAATAAATCCCAAGTAAAGAACGACCAGTCCAGTTGCAGGTTCATCTTCAGTGCCCTCCACCGGCTGCTGCGACCATTCCGGGAACCCGTAAGCGTTTTTCAATAAACGCCATAATGCGGTTGTTAGCCAAGGCGGACAGTACATAAAGCGCTGTTACCGCAAGATAAATCTCAACACCGCGAGAGGTTTCTTCTTGAGCCTGCATGGCAAACAGGGTGAGTTCCGCGACCGATACGGCAAAGGCCACGGATGAGTTTTTAAACACATTCATGGTTTCACTGGTCAGTGGCGGAATAATGATGCGAAAGGCCATTGGCAGCAGCACATAGCGGTAACATTGGAAGGTGCTAAACCCCAGCGCCATACCCGCCATGCGCTGTCCGCGCGGCAACGTCATAATGCCGGAGCGCACCTGTTCAGCAATACGCGCTGAGGTAAAAAAGCCCAGCGCAAATACCACCAAGACAAAGCCCGGCAATGCTTTCATGGCGGGGAAAAAAGCGGGTATCACGTGATACCAGATAAAGATTTGCACCAGCAATGGAATATTGCGGAACAATTCCACCCAAGCATTGCCAAGGCGCAGCCAGAAGCGGCTGTCCGGCAAGGTGCGCAAGACGCCTACTACTGTGCCAAATAGCAATGCTACCAGCAGCGCCAACAAGGCGACTGAGACCGTCCAGCCCCAAGCGGACAACATCCAGTCAAGGTAAGTGACATCACCGCCTTTGCCAAAACACCCGGTGACTACCTCTTGACTGATGTTGTCCTGACAAAAAACTTGCCAATCCCAGCTCATAGTCTTGCCTCATTGGTTATGGGAGTTTGCATGTTGTTTTTATTGTGGAGGTTTTATTGAGCGTCGTATTCTTCCATCGGTTTGTTGTTGGGGTTATCCCAAGCTTCTTTGGTCGCAGCTGAGAGCGGCATATTCAGATTAACGCCGGTTGGCGGAATGGGTTGCATAAACCATTTATTGTAAAGTTCAAGTAATGAGCCATCGGCAATTTGCCGTTTAATGGAATCATCCACCGCTTTTTTAAAGTCGGGGTCGTTTTTACGCAGCATGCAGGCAATGGGTTCCAAGGACAGTGTTTCATCGAGGATTTTGTAATTTTGCGGTGATTTGGATTTGGCGATATTGGCTGCCAATATGGATCCGTCCATCACAAAGGCATCGGCGCGGCCACTTTCTAGCATTAAAAAACTGTCGGAATGGTCTTTGCCCATGATTTCACGGAAGCTTAAATTTTCTGCGCGTTTATTTTTACGCAGCGTTTGTACTGAGGTAGTGCCTGTTGTCGTGACGATGGTTTTACCGTTTAAGTCTTTAAGATCTTTAATGCTGGAGTCGGCACGTACGGCAATGCGCACGGCTTCCACATAAGTGGTTATGGCAAAGTCTGCATCTTTTTGCCTGGCGCGATTATTGGTGGTTGAACCGCATTCAAGGTCTATGGTGCCGTTGACGATTAAGGGGACGCGGTTTTGTGAGGTAATGGGTTGATATTTAATCTCCAGCTTGTCAAGGCCAAGCTCTTTTTGAATATCGGCCAAAATGCGTTCACCCATTTCGGTATGAAAACCGACATATTTGCCATTGCCCAAGGTATAACCAAGACCTGAAGACTCACGCACGCCCAGTGCAGCACTGCCGCTATTTTTGATTTTATCGAGCGTGCCCTCGGCCAAAGCGCCCCCCACTGTGAAGATGGCGAGTGTTGCGGCGGCGAGGGGCAGTAAGTGCTTGTTCATATAAGTTCTCCAAAGATAAGTCAAACGCTTGGGTTCGCTAGTGTAGCGCTTGGTGTGTTAAGAAGCGTAGCAGTGCGATTGAATTTTTGTACAAGACGCAGGCAAAGATTTCAGTGGTTTTTTCGCTCAAGCGCTGCTCGATAGAAAAGCCGTTTGTTTTGGCCGCTGATTTTTGCGGCAAGCGATGCTGCTTTGGCGGGTGAAAGCTCTTGCAGGAGTAAATCGAGCAGGTGCAGCGCCTCGCTGCCTAGTGCCTTATCAGCGCTGTCTTCCTTGAAACCGCCAACCAGTAGTACGCATTCGCCGCGTTGCTGCTGGGTGTTCTCAGTAACTTGCCTCTGCAACCTTGCAAGGGGAGCGCTTATCAGCGTTTCAAAGGTCTTGGTAAGCTCCCTCGCCAAAACGGCGGGGCGGTCGTCGCCAAATACCTCCGTCATATCGGTAAGACAGGCAAGCAGACGATGCGGCGCTTCGTAAAAAATCAGCGTTTGTGATTGACGCGCGAGCTGCTCAAGGCGGGCGCGGCGGGCGGTGGTTTTGCTGGGCAAAAAACCATCAAAAATAAAACCATCAGCGGGCAGGCCGGAGACAGACAGTGCGGCAATCAGCGCACAGGCGCCAGGTATTGGCACAACGGCAATACCTGCTGCACGCGCTTGCTGCACCAAAGGGTAGCCGGGGTCAGAAATTAAAGGCGTACCGGCGTCGCTGATAAGGGCAAGGTCTTGTCCTTGCTGCAAACGTTCCAGCAGATGGGCGCTGGTGGCGCGTTCATTGTGTTCATGACAGGCCATCAGCGGCGTATCAATGGCAAAGTGGGCAAGCAGTTTGCGCGAGTGACGAGTGTCTTCGGCGGCAATCAGCGACACTTCGCGCAATACGCGAAGTGCTCGGGCGCTGATGTCTTCTAGATTGCCAATGGGCGTTGCCACTACATAGAGCGTGCCGGTCAAGGGTTAATCCTTAAGATGCGAAAAATGCCATAGTGTACCTTTGTCCGCCCGATGGCTCTTGGCTTGAGTACAATCTGCACTTTTTAAGTCACAGGAAGACTTGCATGATGACCCGCCTGTACCCGTTTGTGATTCTCTTCCTGCTTGCTTTGCTGGTGGCCTGCCGCAATACGCCGACTGCCCAGCAGGAAGGCACTCAGGCCGTAGAACCACCCAGCGTAGAGCAGTTGCTGAAAAAGGCAGGGCGCGGCCAGTCGGAAAAAGCACAAAAACTGCGTCTTAGCGCAGCGGAACTGGCCTTTGCGCAAGGCGACATCGAGTCTTCCAGCACTATCCTTGCGCAAATCACGCAAGCCTCGTTGCCCTTGGCCGAACAAATGCAAATCAGCGCTTTAACGGCTGAAATCGCTTTGGCACAAGGGCAGAATAAGGCGGCAATGGCGGCATTGGAGCAGCCTGCGCCTGCGCATTTGGATGAATTGCCCCTCTCGCAGCAAATACGCTATCAGCAGGTTCGCGCGCGCGTGCTGGAGGCTAATGGACAGGCACTAGCCGCGCTGCGTGTGCGCCTTTATATCGCCCCGCTGCTGGAAGAAGAGGCTCAGCAGGCCAGTAACGATGAAGCCATCTGGACGTTGACCAAAGATCTTGCGCCGTCCATCCATGAAACCCTCGGCGACAGCGTACTGGACGGCTGGCTGACTTTGGCGCGGTCGGTGAGCGAAGCGGGCGCTCTTTTATATCAACAGCAAGATGCCATTCGCACTTTTGTGCAAAACAATCCAGGGCATCCCGCCGCACAAAAACTGCCGCCCGAGCTGTTACAGCTACTGACGCAACAAGACCAATATTTGTCCCGGGTGGCCTTGTTATTACCGCAGCAAGGCTCGCTGGCGGCTGTTGGACAGGCCTTGCGTGATGGTTTTATCGCTGCGCAATGGCAAGCGCTTAAAGCGCAGGGCAGGGCGCCGCTAGTGGATGTGTATGACAGCGAGCGAATCAGCGATATGGATGCGTTCTACCAACAGGCCAAAGCTTCCGGCGCGCTGATGGTTATCGGCCCGCTGGAAAAACCCTTGGTGCGCCAGCTCGCCATGCGTGAACAACTGCCGCTGCCGACGCTCGCGCTCAATTATGCCGATGTACAACACAGCGGTCCGGCAGATTTATTCCAATTTGGCTTGGCTGCTGAAGACGAAGCGCGAGAAGTCGCCCGCCGAGCGGCGGCAGACGGCATGCGCCGCGCCGTGGTGATGGTGCCAAAAAGCGAATGGGGCGAGCGCGTGCTGGATGTGTTTCACCAGAGCTGGAGCGCTTTGGGCGGCGAGCTGGTCGCCGTTGAGTATTTAGACCAGCCGGTACAAATCAGCGACCAAGTTGCCAATCTGCTGCGCCAATTGCGCGCGACTTCAGATGGCTTTGCATCAGCCGACTTTATGTTTCTCGCCGCCACCAGCCAGCAGGCGCAACAAGTCAAGCCTACTCTTGCCTATCACCGCGCCGCCAATCTGCCGGTTTACGCCACTTCGCACCTGTATAACGGCAGTTTGATGGCAGGGCAGGGGCGTGATTTGGAAGGTATTTTCTTTTGTGAAACGCCTTGGCTGCTGGATGCTTCCAACCCGCTACGCCAGCAAGTCGCCAGTAACTGGCCAGAGGCCAACAGCAGCTTGGGCCGCTTGTACGCGATGGGCATTGATGCGTATCACTTGGCTTCGCGTTTGAGCCTGCTAAAAGACGTCGCAGGCAGCTCTTATGAAGGGCTAAGCGGACAGCTTTCGCTCGATAATAATCTGCGCATTGTGCGCAGGCTGCCTTGGGCGACATTTAGAAACGGCCAGGTGCAGCGCCTGTCGCCAATAGGTGAAGCGCCTTGACCAGCAGCGAACGCGGGCGCGAGGCCGAAGCCTGCGCTTTAGCCTTTTTACAAAGCCAAGGACTGCGCCTGCTCAGACAAAACTGGCGCTGTCGTTTTGGCGAGCTGGATTTGGTGATGCAAGATAAAGACAGCTTGGTTTTTGTTGAAGTGCGTTACCGCCGCAATAGCCATTTTGGCGGTGCAGTGCAGAGCGTTGATGCCAGCAAACAAAGAAAACTCGCCCGCAGCGCTCAACAGTTTTTGCAGCAACAGGCTGCATTAAATAACAAGCCCTGCCGTTTTGATGTGATTACGCTAGGTGAAGCGGCAAAGCCGCAGTGGATTAAAAATGCTTTTGAACTGCCCGAAGGTTGCTATTAAAACCAGAGTTTTTCAGGAATTTATCATGTTTCGATATTGGCTGATGGCGTTGTCTTTATTATCCGTTTTTGCCCTTGGCGGCTGTACTGTGACTGCCGAGCAGTGCGACCCTCGCAATGCCGATAGCGGGTTTGGCACTAAATTGGGATGCAGCACACGCGGCGTTTATGCCGAGCGGGTCGCGCAAAAAGAGCGCCTATTGCTCGATGAACAAAAAGCTAACCAGCTTTTTCGCGCCATTTATGCCTCGCTGGAACAGGAGCAGCGCGAAGTTGGGCTTGAACGCAGCGGGCAGCAGCGTCAATATGCTGCGCTTAGCCAATCACTGAATGCGCTGCTCGCTGAAATCAAGGGTAAAGCGGCAGGCAATCGGCAAATTGAGCAGCAAATAGCCGCCTTGGAGCAGCAAATTGCTGATTTAAAGCAACAGGAAAATCCATCCGTACTGCAACGCCGTCATGAATTGCAGAAGTTGCAAGAACAGGTTGCCGCGTTGGAAGCGGACTTGGGTCTGCGCTAAACCTAGCCTATCGAAGCAAATATCATGCAACGCATTGCCCGCCTGTCAGGTCAAAACTTAGGTGAAGCGCTGGACGGTTATGCCGATTTAAGGCAGATACTGAGCCGTTATCTGCCACCTTCTACCGTCAATATGTACGCCAAGCCCAAGCAGGCTAAAGACGGCGTGGTGGAGTGGTACAGCGAATTAGGCGGGCAAGCACGCTCTTTATATCAACTGGATGTAGAAGACCCCAAACAAGCCGCCGAAGCGCGTCGTTTGTTGGCAGAACGCTTGCAGGCGGTGCAAAAGGCCGCAGACAGCCTGTATGTACCCGGCGAAGACAGCAGTGAGCAAACCGAGCGGCTACGCAGACTGTTGCAACTCGCGGCACGTACACCGCAAGAAAAAAATATCTACGTAGTGGACGGCCAGCCGGTTATCACCGCCTGGGGAGGTGGCGAGCCACCCAAACCGCCCGAAGCGCCGCTGATTCAAGCGCCGCCTCCACGTAAACGCCGTTGGTGGCTTTGGCTGCTGCTGTTATTGGCATTACTGGCACTACTCGCCGCGTTGCTTTGGTGGCTGTACTGCCGCACGCCCAAAGCTGAGCCGCTACCGCCGATACAAGAGCCGCCAACCATCGAAGAGCCGGTTATCGAGCCGCCGCAGGAAGAACCCATCCAGCCGCCCGAGCCACCCGAACCGCCGGTAGAGCTGCCTCCGCCGCCCGAGCCACCTAAGCCGCTGCCCCCGCCGGATCCGCTGGCAAAATTGCGCGAGCGCATCAAGCAGGCGGGCAACGATTGCAAGGCGCTACAGCAATTGCAGAAAGACGAACCTCTGTTAAAAGAAAATCGTGAGCTGAGCGCGCAAGTCACGCAAAAACTACTGCAACACTGCAAGGAGCAGATGATTAGCAAGGCTAAGGACCTCTGCCCGGAGGAACGCCCGCCGGAACTCGCGCCGGAAATGGTGATTGTGTTTGACGCTTCCGGCTCAATGGACATCAGCATGCTGGCAACGCCGGAGGAAATCCAAAAAGCCAGCGCCGTGCAAGGCGCTGCCGATTTATTGACCGGTATTCTGCTGGGTTCGCGCGCACCCAATACCATGCAGCATATTTTCCGCGAGCCCAAGCGCATTACCACCGCAAGGCAAGCGACCGTCGCGCTCGTTGAACAACTGCCTAAAGATGTCAATGCCGGATTGGTGCTGGTTGAGCGCTGTCCGGGTGCACGCAGCGTAGGCTTCTTTCCGCCCGCACAACGCGGCCAGCTACTGCGCCGCTTAAAAGGCGTAGTACCCATGGAAGGTACGCCCTTGGCCGATGGTATTTCACGTGCCGGAGCCATGCTTGACGGGGTAAGCCGCGAGTCGGTGATGCTGGTGGTTTCTGACGGCGAGGAAAGCTGCAATCAAGACCCCTGTGCCGTTGCGCGTGACTTGGCGCGGCGCAAGCCTTACTTAAAAATCAACGTGGTGGACATCCTGGGCACAGGTGCGGGTAATTGTTTGGCGGCGGCGACCGGCGGGCAGGTCTTTACCGCAAGCAATGTCAATGAGTTGCAACTGATGACCCGGCAAGCGGCACAAGACGTACTGGCGCCAGCGCACTGCCGCCCGTAAGCTGCTAAAATCGCGTTCCCGCTGATACCCCAAGCCAGTCGAGTTCCCGTTATGGACATTATGCAAACCATTAAAGAGCAAATCGAAAACAACCCCGTTGTGCTGTACATGAAAGGCTCGCCCAACGCGCCACAGTGCGGCTTTTCCGCCCGTGCCGCGCAGGTTTTGATGGCTTGTGGTGAAAAGTTTGCCTATGTGGATATCCTGCAAAATCCAGAAATCCGCGCCCATTTGCCCCAATACGGCAACTGGCCGACCTTTCCGCAGCTCTGGGTAAAAGGCGAGCTGGTCGGAGGCAGTGACATCCTGCTGGAAATGCACGAAAAAGGCGAACTGCTGCCGCTGATTCAATCGGCGACCGCAGCAACCGATGCCTGATAACGAACCATAAAAAGCCCCGCCAGAGCGGGGCTTTTTATTTGCAGCGGAATTAGTCCGTCATCTGCGATTGCAGGTAGTTTTCCGGCCCCATTTTTTCAATCAAGCCAAGTTGGGCTTCCAGCCAGTCGATATGCTCTTCTTCGGACTCCAAAATGTCCTCCAGCAAATCGCGGCTAACGTAATCGCTTAAGCTTTCACATAAAGCAATGGCACTGCGTAAATCGGCAGTGGCACGCATTTCGAGCGCCAAATCGCTTTTAAGCATTTCCTCGGTATTTTCACCGATATGCAGCTTGCCCAAGTCTTGTAGATTGGGCAGACCTTCTAAAAACAGAATACGCTTAGTGATTTTGTCGGCGTGCTTCATTTCGCTGATGGATTCGCCAAACTCATGTTTGCCCAATTTGCCAAGACCCCAGTCGTCATACATGCGCGCATGCAGAAAATACTGGTTAATCGCAATCAGTTCGTTACCCAAAACCTTATTAAGATGTTGAATAACTTGTTTATCGCCTTTCATTTTTGCTACCTGTGACAAGGGGTTGTTACGCTCGGCAAGTGTAAGCAGAAAGTGGCGATTTGTAAAGCATAAACTATTGAAAAATAAATAAAATTAAATCTTAATGCGAGCGCTTTTCAATATTCTTATTGCCACTTTAAAAGCCGCATGCTATATCGAAGGTCACCTTGCAAGGATGGATAAAAGACGCAATGAAAATCGCTGCCAATCTCTCTTGGTTATTTAATCAAGCGCCGCTGCATCAACGTGTGCTACTCGCCAAAGCGGCGGGTTTTGATGGGGTGGAAATACAATTTCCTTATTCACTGCCCGCCGTTCAATTAAAAGAAGCGCTTAAGGCGGCCGATTTGCCTTTAGTGCTGTTTAATCTGCCCGCTGGGGATTTATTGGAAGGCGGCGCTGGACTTGCTGCCACGGCGCAGCGGCAGGCGGCGTTTAATGAGGCGCTAAAACAGGCGCTGCACTACGCGGCAATGGTGCGTCCGCGTTTTCTTAATGTACTGGCGGGGCGATTACTGGCGGGCATATCAAGGGAAACGGCCTGGCAAACGCTCATCGAAAATCTGCAAGTGGCCGCCCGTGAGTGCGAACTATTGGGTATCCGTCTGTTGGTCGAAGCGGTCAGCCCACAGGAAATGCACGGCAGCCTGATTAGCACGCCTGAGCAGTTACTTGAACTGCTGGCAGCGGTCAATCAGCCCAATCTGAAGGTTTTGCTCGACCTCTACCATATGGCGCGGCAGGGTTTGCATTTGCCCAAGGTGATTACACAACTCGCGCCGCATATCGGCCATGTGCAGTTTGCCGACTGCCCCGGTCGCGGTGCGCCGGGCAGCGGTTTGATTGATTTTGCCGCCGCCAAACGGGCGTTGCGGGAAAACGGCTACAACGGCTGGCTGGCGGCTGAATACCGGCCCGCAGGCGATACCAAGGCCAGCTTGCACTGGCTGATAAGCTGGCGTGCCAAACCATGCTGATGGCTTGGTATCTGCCGATAAAAACCACGCATGTAATGCTGGTTTTAATCAGTGGCAGCCTGTTTGCCGTGCGCGGTTTTAGCCTCTTGTTAGGTACGCAGTGGCCGCTGCGCCGCGGCGTGCGCATCGGCAGTCAGCTGATTGACAGCGCTTTGCTTGGCAGCGCACTGCTGTTGCTCAGCGCACTGCAAATCAATCCGCTTATGCAGCCTTGGCTTTGCGTCAAGCTCGCGCTGCTACTCGTCTATATTGGCTTTGGTATTTTGGCGCTGCGCCGCCGAAAGTGGTTTTTCTTTGTGCTGGCGCTTGGCTGCTTTGCCATGATGTTAAGCGTTGCCAAAACCCATCATCCGCTGGGGTTTTTGACCTTTTTACTGATTTAAACCCTGCGCGACTGTGCGCCGCACGCGGGGCGGGGAGCGCAGACCTATACTGCACAAAAAAGATAATTCCGCTGATACAGCGATTATTTCCAAGTGTTGAGTTAAGCCTGATGAGCGAGCACATTCTGGTCAAGGACATTACGCCAGCACCCAAAGAGGGGGCAGACCTTTACGCGAGCCGTGAAAAAATCTACACCCGCGCCTTTAGCGGATTGTTTCGCAATTTACGCCGTGGCGGCTCCGCGTTTTTGTTTTTGCTCTACTTCGGCACCGTTTGGCTGTCTTGGGACGGCCATCAAGCGGTTTGGTGGAATCTGCCGGAACGCAAATTCTTTATCTTTGGTGCGACCTTCTGGCCGCAAGACTTTATCCTTTTGTCCGGCGCATTGATTACCTGTGCCTTCGGTTTGTTTTTTATCACGGTATTCGCCGGACGTGTTTGGTGCGGTTATACCTGTCCGCAAAGCGTGTGGACCTGGATTTTTATGTGGTGCGAACAAATTACCGAAGGCGATCGCAATCAGCGTATCAAGCTGGACAAAGCCAAAATGTCGGCACAAAAGTTCGCCCGCAAATGCGCCAAACACAGCCTTTGGCTGCTGATTGGCTTTATCACCGGTTTAACTTTTGTTGGTTATTTCTCGCCCATCCGCGAACTCTGTATCGATTTTTTTACCGGCCAAGCGAGTGGCTGGGCGTATTTTTGGGTACTGTTTTTTACCCTCGCCACTTACGGCAACGCCGGTTGGCTGCGCGAACAAGTGTGCATCTATATGTGCCCCTACGCGCGTTTTCAGAGCGTGATGTTTGATAAAGACACGCTGATTGTTTCCTACGACCCACGCCGCGGGGAAACCCGCGGGCCGCGCAAAAAGACCGCCGACTACAAAGCCAGCGGCTTGGGTGACTGTATCGACTGCACCATGTGCGTGCAGGTCTGCCCGACCGGCATTGATATTCGTGACGGCTTGCAAATCGAGTGTATCGGCTGCGCCGCTTGTATCGATGCTTGCGACAGCATTATGGATAAGATGAATTACCCGCGCGGGCTGATTAACTACACCACCGAGCACAATCTGTCCGGCCAACAGACCAAACTGCTGCGTCCGCGCTTGATTGGCTACGCGCTTGCGCTGCTTTTGATGATGGGCGCACTCAGCATGGCCGTGGTATTGCGTCCGCTGGTCGGACTTGATGTCAGCAAAGACCGCGTGTTGTTCCGTGAAGACAAGCTAGGACGGATTGAAAACGTCTACAGCCTAAAAATCATGAACAAAGACCAAAAGGCACATAGCTATGTGCTCTCCGTTCGCGGGATGGAGGGTTTGCAATTAGGCGGCGAACGGGAATTAACCGTAGCCGCCGGGGAAATTATCAACCTGCCCGTGCAGCTTGCCATATCACCTGAGCAACTGCCCTCGACCACCAACGATGTCTGGCTTTCACTGCAAAGCATCGACGCCCCCTCCATCAAGGCCGAAGCGAAAACCCGCTTTATCGGCCCACTACTGCGTTAAGGACTGGTTATGGAGCACTCTACCCGTTGGTATCAAAACCGCTGGCCTTGGATCATTATCGGCATGCTGGGCGGCACCATCGTATTGTGTCTGCATCTGATGGTGCTGGCGATACAAACGCAAGATAGTCTGGTGGTGGATAACTACTACGACGCGGGCAAGGGCATCAACCGTTCGCTTGCGCGCGAACAATTGGCGCGAGACCTTAATATTCGTGCCGAAGTGGTTTTTGATGAGCTGACCGGCGAAGTCCGCGTGCAGCTTAATACAGAACAAGTCGATGCACTGGAGCTGAATCTGATTTCCCCCACCCAACCCGAACAAGACCTGCATATCGCGCTCAAACCCCATATCGCGTTAAACCGCTATTACGGACAACTGCCGCATCCCGTCTCTGGAAGGCGCTTTGTCGAAGTGATTGGCATGGAGATACCGCACAAAAAGCACTGGCGCTTGTTTGAAGAAGAGCAGATCGTCCACGGCCAAACGCTGCTGCTCGGCGACGAACCGCTGGCCGGGGCAACCGCCCCGGCTGCGCCATAACTTTACCCCTCTCTCCCGCCAGCGGGAGAGAGGCTGGGGAGAGTAGTAAAAACTACCCGATGAGCAAACCCGAACCTTGCTACCACTGCGGCCTGCCGATTACCGGCAGCGCGCCGTTTTGCGGACAAGTGCTGGGGCAAACCCGCCGTTTCTGCTGCCCGGGTTGTCAAGCGGTCGCGCAAACCATTGTCGATGCGGGCCTGGAAAGCTACTACCGGCACCGAAGTGAAAGCGCAATCAATCCCGAAGCCTTGCCGCAACAGTTGCAAGATGAACTGGAGTTGTACGACCGCCTTGATGTGCAGCAGTCTTTTGTCCATAACCAAGGCGATGACCAGCAAATCACCTTGCTGGTCGAAGGGGTAAGCTGCGCGGCCTGTGGCTGGTTGATTGAGCAGCAGCTTGGACGTTTATCGGGCGTTGCCGAAGCGCGGCTTAATCTATCCAATCACCGCTTGCATTTGCGCTGGCAGAGCGCCGTTTTGCCGTTATCGCAGATACTGGCAAGGCTTAAACAAATCGGCTACGCCGCGCATCCGTTTGAGCCAGACCAAGCGAGCGCCACGCTCGCCGAAGAAAATCGCCAGACCTTGCGTCGTTTGGGTGTGGCCGGTTTGCTCTGGTTTCAGGCAATGATGGCGACCATGGCGACCTGGCCGGAATTTAACTTAGACCTCTCGCCCGAACTGCACCACATTCTGCGCTGGGTCGCCCTGTTTTTGACTACACCGATTGTTTTTTACAGTTGCACGCCGTTTTTTAAAGGCGCACTGCGCGATTTGCGCAGCCTGCATCTGGGCATGGATGTTTCCGTTTCGCTGGCCATTGGCGGAGCCTATCTGGCCGGTATTTGGAGCACGATAAGCGGGCAGGGCGAGCTGTATTTTGATGCGGTGGGCATGTTCGCCCTGTTTTTGCTCTCGGGCCGCTATCTGGAACGCCGCGCACGCGAACGCTGCGCACAGGCGACGGCGGGCCTGGTCAATCTGCTGCCGACTTCCTGCTTGCGGCAAGGCAGCGACGGCAAGACGCAGCGCATCCTGCTGCGTGAGCTTAATATCGGCGACCTCGTGCAGGTACTGCCAGGCGCGGTGATTCCCGCCGATGGGCAGATTACCGATGGCTCATCTTGCATCGATGAGTCCCTTTTATCCGGCGAATACCTGCCCAAGCCGCGCAAGGTGGGCGATTGCGTCACCGCCGGTACGCTCAATGTAGAAAGCACGCTTTGCGTCAAAGTGCAGGCGTTGGGCACGGATACGCGGCTTTCTGCCATCGTCCGCCTGCTCGAACGGGCGCAAAGTGATAAGCCGCGCCTAGCGGAACTGGCAGACCGTGCCGCGCAGTGGTTTTTGCTATTTGCGCTACTTGCTGCGGCGGCGACTTTTTTGTTCTGGCTTAATCTTGAGCCGGCGCGTGCCTTTTGGGTGGTGCTCGCCATGCTGGTTGCCGTCTGCCCCTGTGCGCTATCACTGGCAACGCCGACCGCATTGACCGCGGCGACCGGTTATCTGCATCAGCTGGGATTACTATTAACACGCGGCCATGTGCTGGAAGGTTTAACTCATATCGACACGGTGATTTTCGATAAAACCGGCACGCTGACCGAAGGCAAGCTATCTTTGCGCGAAATCCGCCCGCTGGGCGAGTTATCGGTCGATGATTGCCTGCGACTGGCGACAGCACTGGAAAATCGCTCGGAACATCCTATCGCCCGTGCTTTTGGCCGCGCCGAAAAAACCGTTGAAAACGTACAGAACATCCCCGGACGTGGACTGGAAGGCCAGATGGACGGGCAAAGGCTGCGTATCGGCGAGGCGGCTTTTGTCTGCGAACTGTCCGCGCAGCCCATCCCCCCACAACCCAAAAGTAGCGGCCAGTGGCTGCTGCTGGGTAATGAAACCGCGCCACTGGCTTGGCTGGTGTTGGACGACCGTCTGCGCAGCGAGGCGAAATTATTGGTTGAAGACTGCAAAGCCCGTGGCTGGGAAACCCTGCTGCTGTCTGGTGACAGCTCGCCGCAAGTGGCCGAAATGGCGGCGACCTTGGGCATTGGGCAGGCCAAAGGCGGCTTAACCCCCGATGACAAGCTCGCGATCTTGGGCAAGCTGCGTGCAAAAGGGCGCAAAGTGCTGATGCTGGGCGATGGGGTTAACGACGTGCCCACGCTCGCCGCCGCCGACATCAGTATCGCAATGGGCGGCGCGACGGATTTAGCCAAGACCAATGCCGATGCGGTGCTGCTTAACTGCAATCTGGCAACCTTGGCGCTTGCCTTTAATCTCGCCCGCCGTACGCGCCGCGTGATTATCGAAAACCTCGTCTTTGCGGCGCTCTATAACGGCCTGATGCTGCCCTTTGCTGCTTTGGGCTTAATTACTCCCGCTTGGGCGGCGCTGGGCATGTCCATCAGTTCGTTGGTGGTGGTGCTTAATGCGCTGCGTCTTGGTAAAACCCATATTGAACTTAGGATAACCTAAGTGCTGCACTTAGCAAAACGATTAAAATAAATCGTCTTCTTTTTTCGGCAATACCAGTTGTGCGGTAGCGGCATAGGCCAAGGTCAAGGGTAGCAATAAATAAACCGATTCCAATACCAATAAAGAGGGCGTGATATATTTATCGCAAAATACCCACCAGAGAAAGTGGGTAATAGCCGCCATAATGGATACCGACATACTGGTCAATAAACTGCGGTAAAGGCGCAGCCCACTAACCACCAAGGCAATGGCAATAGCCGATGGCAGGAAAAACAAGGCTCCACCCAAAGCCACTGATACTATTGAGTCGCGTTCGATAAACCCTCGCCAAATACCCCCGGTGTTGTGCCAGGAATAAAGCATCACGCCTGCTAAAAAAATTATTCCGCCAATAATCGGCAGCAACAATACTTTAAAAAATACCAAGCGGTACGGCCAATTACTGTCTGCCTCTTGTTTAAACATAAATCACCTGCCTTAATTAAATTAAACAAAGCGATTAAAAACGCACCATAAGGCTTGCTTGGTGCGCACCAGCAGGGGCTACTGCCGCCTCTGTCTGCTTGATTTTCGCAACTGCTTAGCTCGCAGCAAGGCGCAGGGCCCATGCTTGCGTGGGCGGTGCTTAATCCCTTCCTTAGGACGGATTATCTTGCCCGATTTGCGCCTAAGCTGTCCAGCGAGTTAAGGCGTACCCGGCAAAGCACGGATGGCAGGCAATAGAAAGCCGCGCAGTCTTGCCAAGCACTGCGCGGTTGAAATGTTAAAGCCGTTTTTAAAAACTAATCAGCAGATTGAAATTTAAATTACGTGGCTCGCCAGGAGTAATCCAGTTATGACTTGAACTGCGCTCATAGTATTTTTTATTCAGTGCATTATTTAATTTTATACCCGCTGTTACATTGGGCAAAATTTCCCAACTGCCTAAAAAATCCAATGTGGTATAACTTGGCAGTCCTGCACCTTTATAAGGCGCTTGTATGCCCGTTGAAAATTCACGCTGACCCACATAATTGACAGAAGCACCTACATTCAACCCTTCCTGAAACGCCCAAATACCTAAAACACTACCACTATGATGCGGGATTCCACCCAAGCGGCTGCCCTTGTAACCTACACGCTGGTCTTGGGTGACTTTGGCATCAATAAAGGCGTAAGCGGCTATTAGATTAAAATTATCGCCAATTTTTCCGCTAACTTGCGCATCAATCCCTTGGCTGCGTACTTCGCCTACGGTAATGGAAAAACCGGGGTTGGTCGGGTCAGGATTAGCGACATTTTCTTTAGTGATATGAAAGGTTGCCAAGGTTGCGCCCAAGCGACCTTCCAATAAGTCCAGTTTTACTCCGGCTTCATAGCCTAAGCCTTTTTCGGCTTTAAGTATTTGCCCATTATAATTTGGGTTGTTGGGGGTAAATGACGTGCCTATACCGGCAAATAAATTAACTTGATGGTTGAGTTTATAAGTAATTCCTGCGCGTGGTACAGCAACGTCTTTATCTTGCTTGGCTTTATCATTGTTTAAAGGATTGCTACGCTGCTGCTTAATATTTTCTAAGCGCAAACCCAGTAAGCCAGAAAGATGTTCGTTAAAATCGATCTGATCTTGCAGGTTAAGCGCGTAACTTTTGACTTGATTTTTGCTATAACTGGGTGTTGTCGCAGGTCTTGCCGCGCCATAGATTGGATTATAAATATTGATGGGAAAAGAGGGTGGCAAGGAAGGATCTGAATTGGTCGCACTGAAATGATTGTAATAATCCTGCCGCCAGTTTTCTGTTTCAATACCGGCTAATAATTGATGCTGCATGCCTGCGAGATGAAACTTACCGAAAACTTCTGCATGCATTATCAAACTATGGTGGCGCATATCATTAGGATTGTAGCGGCGACTCATGGTATCTGTGCCAAAAAGCGGCCCGGAAAAAAGAACATCCGTCACCGTGCCTTTAATTCGGCTGTCAAGATATTGTCCGGCGAGGCGTGCCGTCCAATCCGGCTGGAAATCATGTTCCAGCGAAAGCTGTAGCAAACTGGTCGTCAAGCGCAGTTTTCCATCGCCCGGCTCACCCAAAAAGGTCGAATGCTTAACCCCGCCTAATTGGCCGTTTACCGATGGAATACCTCTATCCATAACATTGTCAGTGCGAGTAAATTCGCTATCGAGCAGCAGCCTTGTGCGCTCAGTGAGATGCCAAGTCACGGCCGGAGCTACCATTTGCCGCTGCATATCAACGTAATCACGAAAACTTTTGCGGGTTTCCGTTGCCAGATTGACACGCGCCAGTAGCTGGCCGTCTTCTGTTAATGCGGCGTTACTATCCCAATCGACGCGGTATCTGTCCCAGCGTCCGGCGCTGAATTTAAGACGGTTAAAGGTCTCATTCTGCGGGCGCTTGCTGACCATATTGATAACACCGCCCGGATCGCCACGGCCAAACAGTCCGCCAGTAGGGCCTTTAAGCACTTCAATACGTTCCAATGTGGCGGTATCAGCAGCGTAATAACCACGATTGACGGAAAAACCATTGCGAAACAGCGAGCCACTACTAAAGCCTGAAGTAAATCCACGCACGCTGAAACTGGCATTGGACATGCCGCCAAAGTCGTTTTGCCTGCCAACGCCACCGGCAAAATCGAGCGCCCGGTCAATACGAGAATCGCCCAAATCTTCAATAACCTGCCTTGGTACCACACTGATGCTCTGCGGCACTTCTTCAATAGACGTGTCGGTGCGTGTGGCCGTGGCGCTGCGTGTAGCGCGGTAGCCCTGCACCGGCCCGTTGGCGCGTTCTTCAAGGGCGGTGGAGGAAATATCGATGGGTCTTAGGAAGCAAACATGTTTTTATGGCATGATAACTTCCTGATATGACTGGTAAAAATAGGTACTTCAAACGTTCGAAAATCAG
>NZ_LSZO01000113.1 GCF_001580025.1 Ventosimonas gracilis
TCAATCATCGACATGAAAACATCTATCTGGCCTTGCTAAAATTACTGCGTGAACAGCCGCTTTGATCGCGTTTGCTTCCTAAGACCCTTTTGAATATAGTCAAAACCGTATTTATCATCTCGTCGCTACGAATACTAATCCAGCATTTATTACGAAAGTCGCGCAATAAATCCTTTCGCGGATAATGACTGATTTGGTCAAAGTCGCAGTAGCGGGTTTTATTGCTTGCCGTCGCTGTATTACGAAAGAGGCAGTACATAGAAGCAGCTATTGCCCATTCACCCGCTCGCGCAGTTCTTTGCCGGGTTTAAAGTGCGGGCTGTATTTGGCGGGCAGTTGCACCGCTTCGCCGGTTTTGGGATTACGCCCCACTCGTGGCTTGCGATAGTGCAGCGAAAAACTGCCAAAGCCACGCACTTCAATACGCTGACCCTTTGCCAAGGTTTGCGACATCTGCTCTAGCAGTGCATGCACGGCTTGCTCAATCTCATGGCCGTTTAAGTCTTTTAGTTCTCCGCAGCTAGAAAGCTGCTTTATCAACTCCGATTTGGTCATCTTTAGTCTTCCTATTTTCCTTTATATTTCAAATAGCTGCCTAACCCGCGAGCATTTTGGCCTTTTACACCAGAGCGCGAAAAGAAACAAGACGGGTAAACAAAAAGCCCTCTCACACGGAGTGGGAGAGAGTAAGCCAAAAACAACAAAGGCGACCCGAAGGTCGCCTTTGTCTTTAGCCTGCGCTAAACCCTCTTAGCTTTGGCTTTCCATCTGTGCACGAATCAAATCACCGATGGTGGTAGGCCCTTTGACTTCAGGCTCCTGCTGGCGCAGTTGCTTGATGGCGTCTTTTTCTTCGGCGACATCTTTGGATTTCACCGACAGGTTAATCACGCGCGATTTGCGGTCGATATTGATGATTTTGGCTTCCACCTCGTCACCGACATTAAGTGCATTACGCGCATCTTCGACCTTGTCTCGGCTGATTTCCGAGGCTTTGAGTACGGCTTCAACGTCTTCGGCAAGGCTGATAATCGCGCCTTTGGCATCGACTTCTTTGACCGTGCCGCGAACGATGGAGCCTTTGTCGTGTCCGGTCAGGTAGGCGGTGAACGGGTCACCCGCCAGTTGTTTGACCGACAGCGAAATGCGCTCGCGCTCGGGGTCTACCGCCAAAATCACGGTATCCAGCACGTCGCCTTTTTTCATGCGGCGTACGGCTTCTTCGCCCGGCTCGTTCCAGGAAATATCGGACAGGTGAACCAGTCCGTCGATACCGCCTTCCAAACCGATAAACACGCCGAAGTCGGTAATTGACTTGATGCTGCCGCTGATGCGGTCGCCCTTGTTGTGGCGGGTGGCGAAGTCTTCCCACGGGTTGACTTTGCACTGCTTGATGCCAAGGGAGATGCGGCGGCGTTCTTCGTCGATGTCGAGCACCATTACCTCGACTTCATCGCCCAACTGGACAACTTTCGACGGGTGGATGTTTTTGTTGGTCCAGTCCATTTCGGACACGTGCACCAAGCCTTCCACGCCCTCTTCGAGTTCGGCAAAGCAGCCGTAGTCGGTCAGATTGGTGATACGCGCCATCATCCGAGTGCCTTCCGGGTAACGCGCTTTGAGGGCAACCCAAGGGTCTTCGCCAAGCTGCTTGAGACCCAAGGATACGCGGTTGCGTTCGCGATCGTATTTAAGGACTTTAACTTCCAGCTCGTCGCCGACATTGACCACTTCGGACGGATGCTTGACGCGCTTCCACGCCATATCGGTGATGTGCAGCAGGCCATCGACACCACCCAAATCGACGAATGCACCGTATTCGGTCAGGTTTTTCACCACGCCTTTGAGCTGCTGGCCTTCTTGCAGGGATTCGAGTAGCGCTTCGCGTTCAGCGCTGTTTTCCGCTTCCAATACACTGCGGCGCGACAGCACTACGTTGTTGCGTTTTTGATCGAGCTTGATGATTTTAAATTCGAGTTCTTTGCCTTCCAGATGGAGGGTGTCGCGTACCGGACGCACATCCACCAAAGAACCGGGCAAGAACGCGCGGATACCGGCCAAATCGACCGAGAAACCGCCTTTGACTTTGCCGTTGATAATGCCCTTGACCACTTCTTCGCCGTTGTGCGCGGCTTCCAGCACAATCCAGGACTCGGCGCGTTTGGCTTTCTCGCGTGACAGTTTGGTTGCACCAAAGCCGTCTTCGACCGCATCCAACGCTACATGGACTTCGTCGCCGATCTTGATGCCGAGCTCGCCTTGTTCGTTGTAGAACTCGCTCAGCGGGATAACGCCCTCGGACTTTAAGCCACTGTCAACCGTGACCCAGTCACCATCAATATCCACCACGGTGCCGCTGATAATGGAGCCTTGGCGCATATTGATGGGTTTAAGGCTTTCTTCAAAAAGTTCTGCAAAGCTTTCGCTCATGTTGTTTCCTGATAGGTCAAGGGCGGCGAACCGCCTTGTTTGCGCCACATTCCAGCCGATGTGGGGTTGTTTTTTAAAAAAGCGGTGCGCGGCTTGGCTGGTTTGCTTTGCACTGCCGTTAGGTTTAAGCCAGCTTGCGCGTGGTAAGCTGTCTTAGGATTTGCTCCAGCACCTGATCAATAGTCAGGGCGGTGGAGTCCAACTGAATGGCATCGACAGCGGGTTTTAACGGCGCTACAGCGCGTTCGCTGTCGCGTTTGTCGCGCTGCTTGATTTCATCCAGAAGACCGTCAAGAGTAGCAGTAACACCGGCTTGCTTCAACTGTAGATAGCGGCGGCGGGCGCGCTCTTCGGCGCTGGCGGTTAAAAAGATTTTAAGCGGCGCATCGGGGAATACCACTGTACCCATATCACGACCATCGGCGATAAGCCCCGGACTTTGCCGAAAATCGCGCTGTCTTTGCAGCAGTGCGGCGCGTACTGCGGGCAAGGCGGCGACGATGGAAGCGGCACTACCCATCTGTTCGGTACGAATGGAGTGGCTGGCGCTTTCGCCATCTAACAAGATGTCGGCGCTTTGCTCTTTGCTTGCGGGGATAAAGCGCACATTTAAACGCCCAGCGAGTTCGGCCAACGCCGCTTCATCGGCAAGGTCCACCCCTTGCTTTTGCGCGGCCAGTGCCAGCAGGCGATAGAGTGCGCCGGAATCGAGCAAATGCCAGCGCAAACGCTCGGCCAGCCGTCCGGCAATGGTGCCTTTGCCCGAACCGCCCGGGCCGTCGATGCAGATCACCGGCGCAGTCATAGGTTGCCCTCGACTTCAATGCGCATACCGGCCTGCTGCGCTAAATCCACAAAGCCCGGGAAGGAGGTCGCCACATTGGCGCAGTCGTGAATACGAATGGGCCGACTGGCTCTAAGCGCGGCTACCGCAAAGGACATGGCAATACGGTGGTCGCCGTGCGCCCAAACTTCCCCGCCGCCAATGGTTCCACCTTCGATATGCATGCCGTCTTCGGTAGGCGTTGCACTAACGCCCAAGGTTTTAAGGCCGTCGGCCATCACTTGGATGCGGTCAGATTCTTTGACCCTAAGCTCCGCCGCGCCGCGCAAAACGGTGCACCCACTGGCGCAGGCGGCGGCGATAAACAGTACCGGAAACTCATCAATCGCCAGCGGCACTAGCTCTTCTGGAATATCAATGCCGTGCAGCTTGGCGCTGCGTACACGAATATCGGCGACCGGCTCGCCACAGAGTTCACGCGGATTTTCCAGTGTAATATCCGCGCCCATCAGCCGAAGGATGCGAATAACCCCGTCGCGCGTCGGGTTAATGCCGACTTGTTCGAGCAATACATCCGAGCCATCTGCAATGCTGGCGGCGACCATAAAAAAAGCGGCGGAAGAAATATCGGCCGCAATATCGATAGCGCTGCCGCGCAGGCGGTGACCGCCTTGCAGCCTGATTTGTCGCCCTTGCACCTCAAGCGGCCAGCCCAAGCCACGCAGCATGCGTTCGCTATGGTCGCGCGTCGGCGCAGGTTCAGTGACGCAAGTGGTGCCTTCGGCGTACAGACCGGCGAGCAGCAGGCAGGATTTGACCTGGGCGCTCGCCATGGGTAGCCGATAATCCAACCCACGCAGCTTTTGCCCACCTTTTATATGCAGCGGCGGACGGCCATTGGCTGCGCTTTCAATCACCGCACCCATCTGCCTAAGCGGCTCAACCACGCGGTTCATCGGGCGCTTGGAGAGCGATGCATCACCGCTTAAGGTCAGGTTAAACGGCTGCGCGGCAAGCAGTCCCGCGAGTAGCCGCATAGAGGTGCCGGAATTGCCCAAGTACAGCGGCGCGTGAGGCGCTTTTAGCCCGCCTAGCCCTACGCCCTGAATGTTTACCCGGCCATTGTCCGGGCCTTCAATCTGCACGCCCATTGCGCGAAACGCCTGCAAGGTGGCAAGTGCGTCTTCACCTTCAAGAAAGCCGTTAATCTCGCTCGCGCCTTCGGCAATTGAACCCAGCATGATGGCGCGGTGGGAGATGGATTTATCGCCCGGCACGCGCAGCTTTCCGCGCACAGCGCCGCCCGGCTCACTCAGGAAAATCAGTTCGTTATCAAGCATTTAAAAGTTACTCAAGACTTACTGGGTAGGAAAAAGTGGTTCGCGCGCGGCTTTGGCGCGGCTGAACAGGTCAAACAGATGCTGACCGTCTCGCTGCTCAAGCGCCGTGGTTAAATTATCCAGCGCCACGCGAAAACCTTGCAGTTCGGCCAGCAGACAGCTGCGGTTGGCAAGCGCAATATCGTGCCACATCAGCGCGTCACTCGCGGCAATGCGCGTGACATCGCGCAGACCTCCGGCGGCAATGCGGCTGCTGAGCAAGTTGCGCCGCGCGAGTTCATCGGTCAACACAAAAGCCAGCATATGCGGCAGATGGCTGGTCGCCGCCAACACTTCATCGTGCTGCTGCGCCGTCATTGGCTGCACCTCGGCACCGAGCGCCTGCCATAACCATTGAATGCGTTCCAGAGCCAAGGCATCGGTTTCTGCAGTGGTCGTTAAAATCACCGAACGGCCTTGGAACAGTCCAGCATCAGCGGCCATCGGCCCGCTTTTTTCTGAACCGGCAATCGGGTGCCCGGCCACAAAGTGGGGTGGAATTTCACCAAAAGCCGCTTGCACCGCATCCAGCACCGGGCGCTTGGCGCTGCCGACATCGGTGATCACGCAGTCTTTTAGCTCAAGCGCCGCTAATTCCTTAAGCAACGCAGGCATGGCCGACAGCGGCACAGCCAGCACAATCACATCCGCGCGCTCTTGCAAGGCGGCTTTAAGACTGGCGCAGCAGCGGTCAACCAGCCCTTGCTGCAAGGCAGCCGCGCGGTGCTCAAAGCTTTGCTCTACGCCAATAATTTGGCCAAATAGCCCAGCCTTGCGCAGGCCCTTGGCAATCGAGCCGCCAATCAGCCCCAAACCCACGACAACCAAGCGCTCAAGCATGCGCCAGCACCTCGCCAAGCGCCTCCAAGAAACGCGCGTTTTCGGCGGGCGTGCCGATGGAAACACGCAAAAAGTGCGGCATGCCGTAGGCTGCGAGCGAGCGGACAATCACCCCGCGTTGTAATAAGGCGCGGTCAATAGGAGCGGCTTCGCGGGCAAAATCGATGGTAATAAAGTTGGCTTTGGACGGTAGCGTTGTGAGCC
Organism: Ventosimonas gracilis; assembly: GCF_001580025.1. Lineage (GTDB taxonomy): Bacteria > Pseudomonadota > Gammaproteobacteria > Pseudomonadales > Pseudomonadaceae > Ventosimonas > Ventosimonas gracilis. The sequence continues at coordinate 5,638 of NZ_LSZO01000113.1, forward strand.
CCAGCTGATTCAGCCCGGCCTTTAACTGCCTCATGCCTTGCGCGTTGGTTTCAATGCTGCGCTGCAAATGGGCGCTATCGTCAAGCGCTGCGATTGCGGCGACTTGCGCCAGCGTATTGACATTAAAAGGCGCGCGTACCCGATTAAGCACGTCTGCAATATCCACCGAAGAAATCCCGTAGCCAATGCGCAGCCCGGCGAGGCCAAAGGCTTTGGAAAAAGTACGCAGCACCAGCAGGTTGGGATGGTGCGCCAGCCGTTCCAAACCGTCCGCCAGTTCGTGATCGGCGTACTCGATATAGGCTTCATCCAGCACCACCAAAACAGACGGCGGCACTTGGTTTAAAAAATCCTCAAGCGCCGCACGGTTAAACCAAGTGCCGGTCGGGTTATTCGGATTGGCGATAAACAGCACGCGGGTTTGCGCGTCAATCGCGGCGAGCATTGCGGGCAAATCATGCCCGTAGTCTCTTGCCGCAACCATTCGGCCTTCTGCGCCTACCGCTTGTGTCGAAAGCGGATAAACGGCAAAGGCGTACTCGGAAAATACCGCATTAAGGCTAGGGGCAAGAAAGGCACGCGCGACGAGTTCCAGCAAATCATTGGAACCGTTGCCCAGCGTGATTTGCAAAGGCGAAACCTGATAACGCGCAGCAAGCACCTGCTTTAAGGCAAAACCTGAGCCATCGGGATAACGCGAAAGCTCCGCGGCTGCGGCGCTAATCGCCTGCGCCACTTTAGCTGACGGGCCAAGCGGGTTTTCATTGCTGGCGAGCTTGACGATGGACGACTCATGCAGCCCCAATTCCCGCGCCAACTCAGAGACCGGCGTGCCTGGCTGATAAGGCGCGAGTTTCTGCACCCCCGCCACGGCCAGCCGCAGAAAATCCCCACTCATGCCGCCCTCCTTAAGCCACTGCCAAAAGCGGGCATCTTCCCACACTTTGCCGCTACGCCCAACTAAGGGTTCAACTTAAGGCATGATGATTTCACAGGGTTTAAAGACTGTTTGATTCCGCTTGCGCGTCAGCCGTTTTGCCGCGAAAAACCAGCGCGTACCACAGCACCAGCAGCCCTAAAAAGGGAATACCGAATATCAGCGTCATTTTAAAAACGTCGGTAAACCAGGTGGTCATCATGATCGCCAGCATGGCTAGCGCGCCCAGCAGGGTGAGAAAGGGAAAACCTGCCATGCGGAACGAAAGCCGGGCGTTGCCTGCGGCCTCCCAGGCACGGCGGAAAAACCAGTGGGTGACGAAAATCATCATCCAGGTGAACATGGCACCGAACATGGAAATCGCCATCATCAGCGTGAACGAGTTGGCCGGGTAGAGCACCTTGAGCACGACGGCAACGGCCACGCCGCTGCTGGACAGTGCCAGCGCACCCAGCGGCGTGCCGCGCGACGAGAGTTTACCCAGTGCTTTGGGCGCATGCCCGGCGCAGGACAGGCTAAACATCATGCGTGTAGTGATGTAAAGCATGCTGTTCATGGCCGACAGTGCGGCGACCAGCACGACAAAGTTGATGACGCCTGCAGCAAAGGGGATGTTGACCGCCTGCATGACCGCCACAAACGGACTGCCTTCACTGGGCTGGTTCCACGGCACGATGGCCACAATCAACGAGAGTGTGAGCAGGTAGAAGATGACCAGACGCGCCATGGTGGCGCGAAAGGCCTTTTTCACCGCCGCTTCCGGGTTTTCGGCCTCGCCTGCCGCCACCGCAATCATTTCGATCGACAGATAACTGAAGATGGAGATGATGACCGCAACCCACATGCCCCAGGCACCGTTGGGCATAAAGCCGCCGTGCGCGGTGTAGTGCTGTGCACCGTACTGCGGGTTGCCCCACACCACGTACGCGCCCAGCACGATAAAGGCGATGATGGCACTGACCTTGATGGTGGAAAACCAATATTCCACCGTGCCAAAGGTTTTGACGCTCATGGCGTTGACGAAAATCAGCGCACCGGAAAACAGCACCATCCATAGCCAGCCGGGCACGTCTGGGAACCAAAAGCCCATGTATTCGCCGACCGCGGTCACATCCGCGCCCACCACCAGCACGATGCACGACCAATAGCTGTAGCGCACCAGAAACCCGGCCAGCGGGCTGATGTAATGCTCGGCGTAGGCACCGAACGAGCCGGAGGTGGAGTGCGCCACCGTCATTTCCGCCAGACAACCCATCAGCAGCAGCGCAATCACCCCGCCTATGGCGTAGCTCAAAATGACCGAAGGGCCGGCAAAGCCGATGGCAAACTTGCTGCCCAGGAACAGCCCCGTGCCAATGGCACCGCCAATGGCAATCATGCTCATTTGTCCGGCGGTCAAGCGCCGGTTCAAGCCTTTCTCACGGTCGGCAATCTGGCCAAATGCTGTATTGGTACTCATGGGTTGCTCCTGATTATTATTGGATTGATTGAAACATTGCGCTTTGGCTCGCTCAGGTCACTGCGTTGCGCTGTTTAAATTCTGGCTTGTCCCAGGCTTTACTATCGAGCACCTCTTTGAGGATTTCCACCGCGTCCCACAGATCGGCGTAGCCAAAGTACAGCGGCGTCAGACCAAAGCGCAGGATTTGCGGTTCGCGGTAGTCGCCAATCACGCCGCGGGCAATCAGTGCCTGCATCACGGCGTAGCCCTCGGGGTGCAGAAAGCTGACGTGGCTGCCGCGCCTTGAGTGCTCGCACGGGGTAGCCAGTTCCAGCGGATGCCCGCCGCAGCGCTGTTCGACCAGACGAATGAACAAATCACCCAGCGCCAGCGATTTTTGTCGCACGGCGCTGGTACCCGCTTCCAGCGCGATATCCAGTCCGCATTCGACCAGCGCCAGCGACACCATAGGCTGCGAACCGCACATGTAGCGGCGGATGCCTTGCGCCGGTTCGTAGCGGGTGGCCATGTCGAACGGGCGTTGATGCCCCCACCAACCGGACAGCGGCTGTTGAAAATCCTTGACGTGTTGCGGTGCCACCCAGATAAAAGCGGGCGAGCCGGGGCCGCCGTTCAAATATTTATAGGTGCAGCCCACGGCAAAATCCGCACCTGCTGCGGACAAATCCACCGGCACGGCACCGGCTGAATGCGCCAGATCCCAGAGGGTCAATGCGCCGCAAGCGTGCGCTTGGTTGGTGACAGCGGCCATGTCGTGCATGGCTCCGCTGCGATAGTTGACGTGCGAGAGCAGCACCACGGCCACCGTCTCATCCAGCGCTTGCTCCAGCGGTAAATCGTCGTCCGCCAGGCGCATTTCGTAGCCCTGTTGCAGCAGGTCGATCAGCCCCTGCACCATGTACAAATCAGTGGGGAAGTTGTCGCGCTCGGACAGGATGATGCGGCGTGTCGGGTGGCGATCTTGTTGAATCTTCAAGGCCGCCGCCAGCGCTTTAAAAATGTTCAGCGAGGTGGTGTCCGTGACCACCAGTTCACCGGCCTTGGCACCCAGCAACCCGCCCAGCTTGTCGCCCAGCCGCGCGGGCAGGTCAAACCAGCCGGCGCTGTTCCAACTGCGTATCAAACCGTTGCCCCATTCTTGGCTGATGACCTGCGCCGCCCGCCCGGCAGCGGTACGCGGCAACACGCCCAGCGAATTGCCGTCCATGTACAACACGCCCGCAGGCAGGTCAAAGCGATCCTTGAAATGCGCCAGCGGATCCTGGCGATCGGCAGCAACGCAGTCTTCGCGGTTGTTCATGCGGGTTTCCTTCTTGGGTTGAGTATCAAGGCAAATGATACCCGCGCCGAATGGATAAAAATTGCAAAATTTGGCGGCATTTACCCTGGCATGCGCAATTTAATTGCAAGGCAAGCGCATTTTAAGCGTTGCGATACATTGCTGGCCGAAAAATATACTGTATCATCCTGCTGCCCTGCCCCAATTTTCACATTGCTCTTGCCATGAACCTAGACGCCATCGACCAGCGCATTCTTTACTGTCTACAGGAAAACAGCCAACTGACTAATCAGGAGTTGGCCGAGCGCGTCGCCCTCTCGCCCTCGGCCTGTTTGCGGAGGGTTCGCTCACTGGAAGAGTCCGGTGTCATACGCGGCTATCGCGCCGTACTGGATGCGGAAAAATTGGGTTTTGATCTTGAAGCCATTGTCCACGTCTCGCTGGATCAGATGCGCCCCAACTGGCACGAACAGTTCATCGCAGGCATTGCCCCGCACGACGAAATTACCCAGGCCAGCATCGTTACCGGCACCTCCAACTACATCCTGACCGTACGCACGCGCAACATGACGTCTTTTTCGCAGTTTATCGAACAGAAACTGGTGAAGATCCCCGGCGTGCGCGACCTGTGCTCAAACATCGTCATGCGCAAGATCAAGGATCGCAGCGGCATGCTGCCGCTGACCGGGCGGGGTGATGGGTGATGGGTGATTTTGGGTGCCGCTATCGCCGAAATACATCGAAATAGAGCGTTAATTGAAATCGTCGGCGAGCCCCCGTTACCCCCAGCGCTCCTTCAACTGATGCCAAAGCATCCCCAGCGCCAATAAAGGCGAGCGTAAGTGTCTGCCGCCGGGGAAGGTCATATGCGGAACTTGAGCGAACAGGTCAAAACCTTGGCTTTGCTGCCCGCTGATGGCTTCTCCCAGCAGGCGGGCGGCGAGGTGCGTGGCATTAAGGCCATGTCCGGCATAGGCTTGGGCGTACCAGAGATTGGGCTGGCCGCGCAGCTTGCCAATTTGTGGCAGGCGGTTGGCACCGATGCCGATCATGCCGCCCCAGGCAAAGTCGATATTGACCGCTTCAAGTTCAGGGAAAACCTTGAGCATTTTCGGGCGCATATAGGCGGCGATGTCTTTGGGGTCACGCCCTGAATAATGGCAAGCGCCACCAAATAGCAGCCGGTTATCGCGCGAAAAGCGAAAATAATCCAGCGCAACCCGTTGGTCGCAGAGGGCGCGGTTATTGGGGATTAGCCGCTTAGCCAACTCCTCGTTCAAAGGTTCTGTTGCAATCACATAACTGCCGGCCGGTAGCACTTTGCCCGCCAGTTGTGGCTCAAGCTCGCCCAAATAGGCGTTGCAGGCGAGCACCAGATACGTGCAGCGCAGTTGGCCGGTTTTTGTGTGTACGCACAGTGTGTTGCCGTAGTCGATTTTTTCCACAGGCGACTGTTCATGCAGCCTGACGCCCAGCGAAGCGGCCGCCGCCGCTTCACCCAAGGCAAGATTAAGCGGATGCAGATGCCCGCTGCCCGCGTCAATCAGTGCGCCTGCGTAGTGATTGCAATCGACCACTTGCGCCATATCCTTAGCTTCGACGATGTGTAATGGATGCCGATAGCCCAGCGCCTCCAGTTCATCACGTTCGTGAAGCAACTCAGCAAAGCCGCGCGGGGTATTGGCAAGGTCGGCGTAACCCCAGGCTAAATCGCAGTCGATGGAAAAACGCTCGATACGCTCGCTAACAATATCCACCGCCTGCAAGCCCAGTGTTTTAAGCGTTTTTACGCCCTCTTCGCCCAAGCGCTTATGGAACTGGTCGAGGTTATGCCCTACCCCACGGATAAGCTGCCCGCCGTTGCGCCCGCTGGCGCCCCAGCCGATTTTGTGCGCCTCCAACAGACAGACGGAAAACCCGCGTTCGGCCAGTTCAATAGCCGTGTTAAGGCCAGTAAAGCCGCCGCCGATAATGCCGATATCGGCGCGTTGTTCGCCTTCAAGTGCAGGAAAATCAAGGAAAAGGTTTTGGCTGGCGGCGTACCAGGACGGAGCGTGGATGGCGTTATTCATAAAACTCACTCAGGGATGGGCAACGACAAGGTTTCCTTGACTTCTTCCATCACGATATAGGATTTGGATTCGCGCACGTGCGGCAGTTTCAGCAGGATGTCGCCCAACAGTTTGCGGTAGCTGGTCATCTCGTTGATGCGGGCTTTAATCAGATAGTCAAAGTCGCCAGAGACCAAGTGACATTCCTGCACATCCGGCAATTTGAGCACAGCGCGGCGGAACTCTTCAAAAATATCGCCGGATTTGTGGTCCAAGTTAATTTCCACAAAGACCAGCAGGCGGCTTTGCAGGTGCTGCGGGTTAAGGCGGGCGCTGTAACCCAAAATCACCCCTTCGCGCTCCATGCGTTTGACCCGTTCGGTACAGGGCGTGGTGGAAAGCCCCACGCGCTCGCCGAGCTCGGTAAAGGACAGGCGGGCGTTTTCCTGCAACAGGCGCAAGATGCTGCGGTCGATTTTATCCAGCTCGCGGCGGCGTTGGTGTTGGGTTCGCATGTTTGTTCGGTGGGCAGGCTGTTGTTCGAGAATTGTCACCAAATAGGTGGTTAACAATAGCAAAAATCACTGGCTTTGTCTCTTTATACTGGCGCATATTCGCGTGCTGCATTTAAGGAGATAAAAAAATGCGCGTTATGGTTCTAGGCGCTGGCGTGATTGGCACAGCCAGCGCTTGGTATTTGGCGAAAGCCGGTTTTGAAGTCACAGTGATTGACCGCGCCGAAGCGGTGGCGATGGAAACCAGCTTTGCCAATGCCGGGCAGATTTCCCCCGGCTACGCCTCGCCTTGGGCCGCGCCCGGTGTGCCGCTTAAAGCCATCAAATGGCTGCTGCAAAAACATGCACCGCTTGCCATCCGGCCCACCGCCAGCATCCATCAATATCTGTGGATGTACCGCATGCTGCGCAACTGCACCGCCGCCCGCTATGCGCAAAACAAAGAGCGCATGGTGCGTCTGGCCGAATATAGCCGCGACTGTATGGATGAACTGCAAGCCGAAACCGGCATTGCCTTTGAAGGACGCAAGCTCGGTACCACGCAACTGTTTCGCACCCAGGCGCAACTGGACGCGGCGGGCAAAGATACCTCCGTGCTTGAGCGTTCCGGCGTGCCTTACGAATTGCTTGACCGGGACGCTATCGCCCGTGTGGAACCGGCGCTCGCCAAGGTCGCGCACAAGCTGGTCGGCGCACTGCGCCTGCCCAATGACCAGACTGGTGACTGCCAGATGTTCACGCGCAAACTCGCCGAAATGGCGGCCAAAGAGGGCGTGGAGTTTCGCTTTAATCAGTCCATCGACCATATCGAGGCAAGCCAGGGACGTATCGACGGCGTATGGATTGGCGGCAAACTCGAACGTGCCGACTGTTATCTGGTCGCCCTCGGCAGCTACAGCCCCGCCCTGCTCGCTCCGCTTGGCTTGAAACTGCCGATCTACCCGCTTAAGGGCTATTCGCTCACCGTACCCATTAGCAATGCTGAAATGGCGCCGACTTCAACCATTTTGGACGAGACCTACAAGGTCGCCATTACCCGTTTCGATGAGCGCATCCGCGTCGGCGGCATGGCGGAAATCGCCGGATTTGACCTCTCGCTTAACTTAAAGCGCCGCGCCACGCTGGAAATGATTACCCGCGACCTTTATCCAGAGGGCGGCGACCCGGCCAAGGGCGAGTTCTGGACCGGCCTTCGTCCGGCAACGCCAGACGGCACGCCGATTGTCGGCGAAACGCCGTTTAGCAATCTGTTCCTTAATACCGGCCACGGCACATTGGGCTGGACGATGGCAGCAGGCTCTGGTCGCTATCTGGCCGACTTGATCGCCAAACGCACGCCCAAAATCAGTACCGATGGACTTTCCATCTTCCGTTACGGCTCTCACCCATTCCAAGGACAACCGGTCAATGAGCAACATCCAGCGCCTGCACACTGAAACCCGCTACAGCGAAATCGTTATCCATAACGGCACGGTTTATCTTGCCGGACAACTGGCCGATAACTTAGATGCCGATATTGCAGGACAAACCCACGAAACGCTTGAAAGCATCGAACGCCTGCTGATAGAGGCAGGCAGCGATAAATCGCGGATTTTATCGGCCACTGTCTATCTAAAAGATATGGCCGCTGATTACGCCGCGTTCAATGCACTTTGGGACGCTTGGCTTGTTCCCGGCACAGCGCCCGCACGCGCCTGTGTTGAGGCACCGATGTACAGCCCGAAAGTACGGGTGGAACTGTCCATCATCGCCGCGGTAAAAAACTGATGCGCCCTGCCCGTGCCTTAATTGACCTTGCCGCGCTGCGCCACAACTACCAGCTTGCCCGCGAGATTTCCGGCGCAAAAGCGCTCGCCGTGATTAAAGCCGATGCTTACGGACATGGCGCCGTGCAGTGCGCCAAAGCCTTGCAGGATAAAGCGGACGGCTTTGCCGTGGCCTGTATTGAAGAAGCGCTGGAGCTGCGCGAAGCCGGTATCAGCGCGCCCATTTTGCTGCTTGAAGGCTTTTTTGAGGCCAGTGAACTCGCGCTTATCCAGCAGCATGATTTTTGGTGCGTGCTACACGCCAATTGGCAGCTTGAAGCCGTTCTAAAGACGCCACTAAAACAACCGCTTAACCTTTGGCTGAAACTCGATTCGGGCATGCACCGCGTAGGGCTTTGCCCCACCGACTACCACCACGCCTGGCAGCAACTTATCCAAAGTGGCAAAGCGGCAAAGCTGACTAAAATGAGCCACTTTGCCCGCGCCGATGAACCGGACTGCGCACGTAGCCGCGAACAATTCGAGACCTTTGCGCAAGCAACCGAAGGGCTTAGCGGCGAGGTCAGCCTGCATAACTCGCCCGCCACGCTTGCCTGGCCTTCCTTTAAAAGCGACTGGGTGCGCCCCGGCATCATGCTCTACGGCGCAACACCCTTTGCGCAGGCGCAATCACAAGCCGCGCGGTTGCAGCCGGTGATGACGCTCGAATCAAAAATCATCAGCGTCCGTGAACTGCCCATTGGCGAGCCGGTTGGCTACGGCGGGCGCTTTGTCAGCATCAAACTCACGCGCGTGGGCGTGGTCGCGCTGGGTTATGCCGACGGCTACCCAAGGCACGCCCCCAACGGCACGCCGGTCGCCATCGACGGCAAGCCAAGCCGTCTGATTGGCCGCGTCTCGATGGATATGCTCACCGTCGATTTAACCGACTTACCGCAAGCGGGGCTTGGCAGCCGTGTAGAGCTTTGGGGTAAACAGGTACCCGCCAGCGAAGTGGCACAATACGCGCAAACCATCCCTTACCAGCTTTTTTGCAACCTTAAACGGGCGGTGCGGGTTTATGCGACAAACTGACGATACCGCTTAGCCAAGCGGGCAAGCTATACTTGCCCGCCCGCAAGACCTGATACTGCGGATAACAAACCAGCACAGCCGCCCATAAAAGGTGTCACCGTGAAGCCAACCCATAAACTACTGAGCGCCCTGCTTGCCGCTTCGGCGCTCTATATCGCAAGCGCACAGGCCGTAACCAATGACGATATTGCCGCCCGCATCAAGCCGGTAGGCGAAGTGTGCATTGCCGGACAAGAATGCAAAGGTATCGAAGTGGCCGCGGCCGCAGCGGGCGGCGGCGCGGCAAAAACGCCAGAATCCATCGTCGGCACCTACTGCGGCACTTGCCACAATATCGGCCTGCTCGATGCGCCCAAAGTCGGCGATACCGCCGCTTGGCAAAAACGCGCCGATGAACAAGGCGGGCTTGACGGCCTGCTCGCCAAAGCGATTTCCGGTGTAGGCGGCATGCCGCCCAAAGGCACTTGCATGGACTGCTCGGATGACGACCTCAAAGGCGCCATCCAGCATATGTCGGGGCTGTAAGTTCCCTTTTTACCCTCTCCCATAAATGGGAGAGGGTGCACCGATTTGCTCCCCTCGCCCGCTTGTGGAAGGTGGCTGGGGGAGAGGGTAAATCAGTTACAAAGCTTCCTCACCCGCTCGGCCAATTCATCGGCGTACTGGCCTATTTGCACGGTGTTTTCCCCCTCGACCATCACCCGTATCAAAGGCTCAGTGCCGGATTTTCGCAGCAGCACGCGGCCTGTGCCTTGCATTTGCTGCTCGATTTTTTCGCAAGCGGCTTGTAGTTCTGGCGAGATGGCAGGATGGGCGCAACGCACATTGCGCAGCGCTTGCGGGCATTTGCTCAGGCCGCGTTTGGCTTGATCCAGTGTCTGCCCACTGTTTTGCAGCGCTCGCAGCACTTGCAAGGCGGCGATAATGGCGTCACCTGCCGTGCTGTGTGCAAGACACAGGATATGGCCGGAATTTTCCCCACCCAATTGCCAGCCGCGCGATTTCAATTCTGCCGTCACATAGCGGTCGCCGACTTGAGCGCGGGCAAAGGGGATGTTCAGCCGTTGCAGCGCCCGTTCCAGTCCTAAATTGCTCATCTGTGTGCCGACTACGCCGCCTTGCAGCTTGCCGCGTGCCTGTAAATCGCTGGCGATAATAAACAGCAGCTCGTCGCCATCGACCTTCTCGCCCGTGCGGTCAACCATCAGCACGCGGTCGGCATCGCCGTCAAAGGCAATGCCGATGTCGGCTTTTTGCGCGATCACCGCCTGTTGCAGCGCGGAAGTAGAGGTAGAGCCGCAGTCTTTGTTGATATTAAGCCCATCGGGTTCGGCAGCCATCAGCGAAACCTGTGCACCCAGTTCCCGAAATACGCTAGGGGCGACCTTGTACGCGGCGCCGTTGGCACAGTCGAGCAAGAGTTTCAGGCCAGAAAAGCGCGTACCGGACGGCACGCTACTTTTGCAGAACTCGATATAGCGCCCGGCGGCATCGACAATACGCGAAGCTTTGCCGAGTTCAGACGAATCGACCACCGTCATCGGCACATCGAGCAGTGCTTCAATGCGCTGCTCGATGTCATCGGACAGCTTGCCGCCGTCGCTGCCGAAAAACTTGATACCGTTATCGGTAAACGGATTGTGCGAGGCGCTAATCACAATGCCCGCCTGTGCGGCAAAAGTGCGCGTTAAATAGGCAATCGCGGGCGTAGGCATGGGACCTAAAAACTGCACGTCCGCACCGGCGGCGGCAAGCCCTGCTTCCAGAGCAGATTCAAACATATAGCCGGAAATGCGCGTGTCCTTGCCAATCAGCACCCGGCAACCCTGCTCGCCGCGAAAGGCCATGCCGGTCGCCCAACCCAGCTTGAGGACAAATTCCGGGGTAATCGGAAACTGCCCGACCGGCCCGCGAATGCCATCGGTGCCAAAGTATTTTCTGCTCATGGTTTAACCTTGTTGATTATTGCTGTTTTTTAACTAGTCTGCATTTTGCACCGCTTCGAGCATGCGCAGCACATCGACGGTTTCCGCCACATCGTGCACGCGCACAATGGCCGCGCCTTTGATCACCGCAAGCGCCGCCAGCGCGAGGCTACCGTACAGCCTGCCGTCTACCTCGCGCCCCAGGGTTTGCCCAATCAGGCTTTTGCGCGAAGCACCGACCAGTAGCGGCAGTCCCAGCCCGTGCAGCATTTTCAGGTGCTTAAACAAGCTGAGGTTGTGTGCCAAGGTTTTCGCAAAGCCAATACCCGGATCAATAGCCAAGCGCTCGCGGGCGATACCGGCGGCAGTACAGGCGGTGACGCGCTCTTTCAGAAAGGCTTTGATTTCGCCCAATAAATCATCGTAATGCGGATGGTTTTGCATGGTGCCCGGCTCGCCTTGCATGTGCATCAGGCAAACGCCAAGGCCACTGTCCGCCGCCGCCTGCAACGCGCCTTCGCGGCGCAAGGCGCGGACATCGTTAATCAAGGACGCGCCCAAACGAGCGGCTTCACGCATCACCGCGGGCGTGCTGGTATCGACTGAAATCAGCACATCCAAGTGCGCTCTGATAGCCTCTATCACCGGCAAGACCCGCTCTAACTCTTGCTGCTCCGTCACCGGCACGGCGCCCGGACGGGTGGATTCGCCGCCTACGTCAATCAGCGCCGCACCGGCTGCCGTCATCGCTTCGGCTTGGCGCAGTGCATCATCGAGGCGATTAAAACGCCCGCCGTCGGAAAAAGAATCCGGCGTGACATTAACAATGCCCATCACTTGCGGGCGGGATAAATCCAACCAGCGCTTGCCACAAAGCAGGCGCTGGTTTAGTGCGGATGCTGCCAAGGTTTATAGACCGGCAGCAGGACCGGCAATCGGTTTTTGCGGCATATTGCCACTACCCTCGCCGCTTGCGGCAGGCGGCGGCATATTGTTGCTGCCATCCGTCCAATCACGCGGCTCGCGCACGGGTCGTCCGGCCATGATGTCGTCCACTTGGTCGGCATCGATGGTCTCGTATTTCATCAGCGCCTGCGCCATTGCTTCGAGTTTATCGCGGTTTTCGTGCAGCAGGCGTTCGGCGGTGGCGTAGCAGTCATCGACGATGCGACGCACTTCTTCGTCAATCAGTTTGGCGGTCGCTGCCGAAAAGTTGGGACGCTGGAAGCCTTGGCCATCGTCCTCATTGCCGTACAAAAGCGGCCCGAGTTTTTCTGACAAGCCCCACTGCGTCACCATATTTCGCGCCGTTTTGGTGGCGCTGACAATATCGCCCGATGCGCCGGTGGTAACGCCTTCTTTACCCAAGGTCATTTCCTCGGCAATACGCCCGCCAAAGGCGATGCAGATATGGCCGATAAGCTGCCGACGCGAGCGACTGTGACGGTCGCCTTCCGGCAGGAACTGGGTCACGCCCAAGGCGCGGCCACGCGGAATAATGGTGACTTTGTAAACCGGATCGGTCTCTGGCATCAGTTTGCCGACAATGGCGTGACCGGCTTCATGATAGGCGGTGTTGAGTTTTTCTTTTTCGGACATAATCGCCGATTTGCGTTCCGCGCCCATCAGGATTTTGTCGCGTGCCTGCTCGAGTTCTTTCATCTCGACCAAACGCTTGTTGTTACGCGCGGCAAACAGCGCGGCCTCGTTGACCAGATTGGCCAAATCCGCGCCGGAAAACCCAGGCGTACCGCGGGCAATCACCGAGGCTTGCACATCCTCGCCCAGCGGTACTTTTTTCATGTGGATTTTGAGGATTTGCTCACGCCCACGCACTTCCGGCAGGTCAACCACGACTTGGCGGTCAAAACGCCCCGGACGCAGCAGCGCAGTATCCAGCACGTCGGGGCGGTTGGTCGCGGCAATCACGATAATACCGTCGTTGGCTTCAAAGCCGTCCATCTCGACCAGCAACTGGTTCAGCGTTTGTTCGCGTTCATCATTGCCGCCAGAAACACCCGCACCACGATGACGACCTACCGCGTCAATTTCGTCGATAAAGATGATGCAAGGCGCATGTTTTTTCGCCTGCTCGAACATATCGCGCACACGCGAGGCACCCACGCCGACAAACATCTCGACAAAGTCCGAACCGGAAATGGTGAAAAACGGCACCTTGGCTTCACCGGCAATGGCTTTGGCGAGCAAGGTTTTACCGGTTCCCGGCGGGCCTACCATCAGCACGCCACGCGGAATGCGCCCGCCAAGGCGCTGGAATTTGCCTGGGTCACGCAAAAACTCGACCAGTTCGCCCACATCTTCTTTGGCTTCATCACAACCGGCGACATCGGCCAGCGTGGTTTTAACCTGGTCTTCCGATAGCAACCGCGCACGCGAGCGGCCAAAGCTAAGCGGGCCACCCTTGCCGCCAAGGCCGCCCATACCGCCATTCATGCCGCGCATAAAGTACATAAATACGGCAATGATAATCAGCACTGGAAACACCGAGAGGGCAAGCTGCACCCAGAAACTCTGCCGCTCCGGCAACTTGCCTTCGACCAGCACGCGATTATTGATTAAATCGCCAATCAGTCCGGGGTCATCAATCATCGGGCGGATGGTGGTGAAGGCTTTGCCGTCCGTGCCAATGCCGCTGATGGTCAAACCTTCAATGCTGACCTGGCGCACATCACCATTTTTAACCTGCTCGATAAACTGCGAATAACTCATGTTCTGCGCTTGTTCAGGCGTGGAAAAGTTATTCATCACGGTGACCAATACGGCGGCAATTATCAGCCAGAGAACCAGGTTTTTTGCCATATTATCCAATGCGTTACCCTCTTAGAACGGCTCAAGAGCGCGTAACCAAAGCGCTTTTGGGCAAACTGATACGAAAGTCTACTATATCCATGCGATTAACGGCGGGAGCTACTTGTTACCTTTTACCACGAGCCAGCAAGTATTGTTCGCGCGAACGCGAGCGCGACGGCAAGGGTTTGCGCATCAGCACCCTGCTAAATTCGCCACGAACCTGCTGTAAAAACTCATCAAAGCCTTCACCTTGAAAGACCTTAAGCAACATATCGCCACCCGGACGCAATACCTTAGTAGCAAAATCCAGCGCCAATTCACACAGATACATGGCGCGCGGCTGATCGGCAGCGCGAACCCCGCTTAAATTCGGTGCCATATCGGACAGGACAAGGTCTACCGCGCGACCATCCAATAGTTCAAGCAACTGATTAAAAACGGTTTCTTCGGTAAAGTCGCCTTGGATAAACTGCACATCAGGCAAACTCGCCATCGGCAAAATATCTGATGCAATCAGCAGCCCACTGCTGCCAATCACGCGGCTTGTGACTTGCGACCAGCCGCCGGGCGCGGCACCTAAATCGAGCACACAAAGACCGGGCCGCAAAATACGGTCTTTTTCTTGAATTTCCAGCAGCTTATAACTCGCCCGCGAACGAAAACCGTCCTGCTGCGCCTTTTTGACCCAAGGGTCATCAAAATGTTCTTTAAGCCAGCGCGAACTAGATTTGGAGCGAGCCAAGCGAAACCTCGAAGATAAGCGCAAAAAGCGCAGTTTACAGGACTTAAGCCACTATCTCGCAAAAAGCCGCTGCTAAACCAGGGCAATCGGGTGAATGGGCTTGCGGCTTGCTTGAACGTTGATTTCTGATTGGGTGCATTCTTCGGACTTTTCTTGACCGAGAGGCTTCATGTCCGATCCCACCCATGCCAGCGTTGCTTTGAACGCTCAGGCGCGCATTGAATCGGCTGCGCTCCTGACCCACTTTGATGCTTTGGTCGATCCGCGCCAGCCGGGCAAGGTCATTTACCCCCTGAATGAAGTGCTGCTGCCCGTGTTTACTGGCGACGTTGGCCGGAGCCGAGACCTTCGTATTGCGCTGTTCGGGATAAAAAAGCGCGAATGGCTGCGCCGTTTGATGTCGCTTGGCTGCAGAAACGTCACGACTGGCCGGCTAGCTGGAGCGTTCACCCGATTGCCCTGATTCTAGCGGCAGTTTTTGCGTCAATTGCACCAGTTGTGCGAGCGAGCGCACTTGCAATTTGCGCATGGCGTGGCCGCGGCGCACTTTGACGGTGATCTCGCTCACCCCCAATTGTCCGGCGATTTGTTTGTTCATCAGACCTTGCACGACCAGGTGCACGACGGCGCGTTCGCCTGCGGTGAGCGTCATCCAGCGGGCTTGCAGCACGCGGATTTCGGCGCGGCTTGCGCGGCTCGCGCGGTCGCGTTCGATGCCATGCAAGATGGCATCGAGCAAGTCCTGGTCACGAAAGGGTTTTTCCAGAAATTCGATGGCTCCCGCTTTCATGGCTTGTGCGCACATGGCGACGTCGCCGTGGCCGGTGATGAAAATGACGGGCAAGTCCAGTTCCAAATCTTGCATTTGCCGTTGAAATTCCAGACCGCTTTGGCTCGGCATGCGCACGTCCAACACCAGGCAGCCGGGTGCATCTGCGCGCGGGTGCGCCAAAAATTCTCGCGTCGAGGCAAAAGTGTGAGCATGCACGTCTACGGAGGCGAGCAGGTCGGCGAGTGCCGCGCGTACCGAGTGATCGTCGTCAATGACATAGGCGACACCTGCGCCGGGATCAAAGGCTGGGGTCTTCATGGCTTGCTGCGTGCGATGGGGACGCTGAACTGAAAGCTTGCGCCGCCCGCGGGCGCGGACTGCGCCCAGAGTTGGCCGCCGTTGGCCTCGATCAAGGTGCGGCTGATGCTCAAACCTACGCCCATGCCTGCGGATTCGGGCTGTTCCGATCCGGCCTTGGTGGTGTAAAAGGGGGTGAAGAGGTGTGCCAGCATGTCGGGCGGGATGCCAGAGCCGGTATCGCTGACTGCGACGACGAGCTGATCGTCATGATCGGTGCAGACCACGCGTAGATGTCGTGTCGGGGTCGAGGTCATGGCGTCGATGGCGTTGGTGAGAAGGTTGATGGCGACTTGTTGCACCTGGATGCGGTCGGCGTAGGCATCGGGCAGCCCGGGCGCGAATTGGATGTCCGTGCGAATGCGGTGGCGCGCCAGGGCGCTGCCCAAGAGCGCAATCACTTCGTTCACGGCGTAGGACAGGTCGAAGGCGCGCGGGCGCGGGGCCTCCCCTCGGGCAAGGCTGCGCATGCGTGCGATGATCTGGCTTGCGCGTTCGGCGTCGCTGCGGATGCGCGCGAGCGCGTCGCGGGCGCGACCTAGGTCAGGCGGTTCGCGCGTTAACCAACGTTGACAGGCGTCGCCGCTGGTGACGATGGCGGCGAGCGGCTGGTTGACTTCGTGTGCCAGTGCTGCGCTCAACCCCGACAGACTGTGGGCGCGCGCGAGGCGGGTCAGTTGCGTTTGGGCGGCGTGCGCGGCGCTGCGCGCCGCGTCAAGGCGTAGTACCAGCCAAGCGCTCATGCTGATGGCGCTGATGCTGATCAGTAGATTCACGAGACCGGAGCGCCAATCGCCGCTCGTACTCAGAAAAAAACTCAGCAAAGTCAAGCAGCAGCAGCAGACGGCGAGGGCAATAAGCGTCGGGCGCGCCAGGGTGCGCGCGGCGGTCAGGATGACGATGGCGTAAAACACCGCAATGGCAATTTCCAGGCTGGTGATGGTATCGACAAGAAAAATCCCCGCCATCACGCTCGCCGTCAGCACCCAGTTCCAGGTCGATTGTGCGCGGATGTTTGTACTTTGGTTCGTGGTCATGCTTTAGATATCGTCGCGGGCGTTCCAGAATGCTTGGCGCGCGCCCTCCAGGGCTTTTCGCGCGCTGCATTACAGCATGCTATCGATAATCTACTGTATCTGCCTGTTATTGAGTTAGAAAAAATCTATACATTGGTATATCCGCCATGCTGCGATGGATAGGCGCAACACACGAAAGTTGGCTGGTCAAGGCTGGCGGCTGGCGTCATCATTTCGCTGGCAACACCACCCTTGCCCGCCCTTCGGGTTCCTCTGCTGCAAGCGGGAGAGGGGAAAAGGTGGTGCGATTGTCGATCACTCCGCATACAAGGAAGAGATGTCATGGATCCCGAACCGAGTCCTGAGGGCGTGCGCGTGTTGGCGCGCGCCCGGAATTCAAACCCATTTCATTAACCGTCCCCAAGCACCGGGCACCATCCTGCGCGCGGCTTCTTGGGGCTGACTAACCAAGGAGCCAGAGATGGTAGATCACAGCCGCGACGTAGTGCAGTTCGGTGGCAACGCGCCGATTGGGGGCGGTCCGGACTTGAGCTTTCGCACCTCGACCTTTATGCGCTTATTTGGCACGCGCGCATTTTGGTTGAGCATTTTGACGGTGTTTGGCATCGTCACCAGCACCTTTGTGGCAGCACAAGAAGAGATGTTGTCCGAAATCATCATTTTGGCGGCCTTCATTGCCCCCATTATTGATGCGGGCGGCAACACCGGCAGCCAGTCGGCTACGTTGATTATCCGTTCGATGGCGCTGGGCGAGGTCAACCTGCGCTGGCGCGATCTATGGTTTGTCGTGCGCCGCGAGCTGTCTGTGGTCTTGGCGCTGGGCACGGTCATCGGGGCGCTGGAAATCGTGCTGGCGTTTTTCAGTAAGGGCGTGGGCGGTACGGTACTGTTGGTCGTCGGCCTGTCGATGGGGTTGTGCATGATCTTGGGCGGACTGATTGGCGCTTTGTTGCCGTTCGCGGCCAAGCGTATTGGCGCCGACCCGGCAACCTTAAGCGCACCACTGGTTACCTCAATCATGGATTTGCTGGGCGTGCTGGTCTATTTTGGCTTGGCGTATGCTTTGCTGGGAAGGCATCTGTCGATCTGACAAGCGATCTATGCCGCACTGCGCTTAGGCGCGGTGCGGCTGGCGAAGAGCCCGAGACCTTCGTAGACATTGCGCTGTTCGGGGTAAAAAAGCGCGAATTGCTGCGCCGTTTTCTGCCCTTTTCCAAAGGCACGACCGCGCACGACCATCTGGGCGATTTGCTTGCCACACTGGATGCTGAGTGCTTCCAGCGCTGCTTTGCCGCCTGGGTAGCGTCGTTTACGGGGCTGTCCGAAGAGGTGATCGCCATTGACGGCAAGACCTCCCGTCGTGCCAAGCAAGGCGGCAAGACGCTTTTGCACACCGTATCCGCCTTTTGCGCACGGCAACGGCTGGTGCTGGGGCAAACCAAGGTGATGAAATCACGGCCATTGCGAAGCTCTTGACGATGCTGGCGTTGGAAGGGGCGATCCTTACCCTGGATGCGATGGGCTGTCAGCGCGAAATGGCCCAGGCCATCCTGAACCGACAGGCCGACTCTGTGCTGGCGTTCAAGGGCAATCGACGTGGAACTGTTCGCACAGATGCACAAGATCCAAGACTTTACCGATACCAAAGGCACACAGCATCGTGAGATGGAGGGCAATCATGGACGCATCGAAACCCGTACCACCACGGTGTTCCATGATGTCGCCTGGCTGCAGAAACGTCACCACTGGCCGGGACTCAAGAGCCTGGTGATGGTCGAAACTGTGCGGGAAATCGGTGAGCGCATCGAGCGCGAAACCCGTTACTACGTCCGTTCATTGCGTATACCGGCCCAGCAGATGGGGGCTGCGCAGTCACCGGGCCGTGGAGAACAGCCTGCACTGGGTGCTGGACAGGGTGTTTCGAGACGACGAGTGCCGGGTACGCACCGCCCACGCGCCCGCCAACTTCACCACCATCAAACACATGGCACTGAATCTGCTACGGCGCACCAAGGACAAGCTCTCGATACGCGCGGGGCGCAAGGCCGCTGCATGGGACGATGATTTCCTCGCAGGGTTGTTGGTCGGCTAGCTGGGAGCGTTCACCCGATTGCCCTGCTGCTAAACTAGCCGTCCGTTTTATTTGAGAAAAGTCCAATGCCCAAAGTCGGCATGCAGCCCATCCGCCGTCAGCAGCTTATTCAGGCGACTTTAGAAGCAGTAGACCAAGTGGGCCTAAACGATGCCAGCATTGCGCTGATTGCCCGAATTGCCGGGGTTTCCGGCGGCATTATCAGCCACTACTTCAAGGACAAAAACGGCCTGCTGGAAGCGACCATGCGCCACTTAATGATGGCGCTGGGGGACGCGGTCAGCCGCCGCCGCGCCGCACAGCCGGATAACAGCC
Source organism: Ventosimonas gracilis (assembly GCF_001580025.1). Lineage (GTDB taxonomy): Bacteria > Pseudomonadota > Gammaproteobacteria > Pseudomonadales > Pseudomonadaceae > Ventosimonas > Ventosimonas gracilis. The sequence goes on from NZ_LSZO01000113.1 coordinate 24,773, forward strand.
CACGCTCAAGGCTGCGCGCAGTGATTGAAGGCAACTTTGATGCCAGTCAAATCAATACACCGGCAACCAAAACCTGGCTTGCCTTTTGGGCGAGCAGCATGCACCACCCACAACTGCGCCGCTTGCAGCGGGTTAATAAGCACCGTTTGTACTCCAATCTCTGCCATGAGTTTCGCCTTGTGCTCGATAGTTCCACCGCCCGCTCCGCAGCACTTGGCCTCGCCGCGCTGATTGACGGGCTGTGGCTGCGCAGCGTGCTGTCTGGCGAATCCTTTGATGCCCCGCAAGCCATGCAGGTCGCCTTTGACTATATCGACCAACAATTATCCAAAACCGACTCGTGATTTTTATTGATTGATCATTCAATAAAAATAAAATAGACTGCCTGCCACAGACGTTTTCCGTCGGCTCCTACAACAAAACCATCCGCAAAGGAAGCAAGCATGAACCTTATCCAATCCTTTTGGCGCAAAGCCGTACCCCTGGTTCCCGTTTTAAACCTGACCACGGCACAAAAGGCCGCTCGCGATGAGGTCGCCGCCTATCCCGAGCGGGTCAATCAATGGCTTGCCGAGTAACCGTCCATGCCCCGTTTTGAGCTACAGACTTCCTGGATTGACGGGCGCTACTGTGCGCCCAATCCCCAAGCAACACGTTTTGAGACCATCAATCCGGCCAATGGTGAAGTATTGGCCGAGGTGCAAAGTGCCACACGCGAAGACCTGGAACAGGCTGTTGCCAGCGCCGAACAGGCGCAGCAACAATGGAGCGCATTAAATGCCAGCGAACGTGCGCGTATTTTGCTAAAAGCGGTATACATCTTACGCGAACGCAACGATGAACTCGCCCTGCTGGAAACCTTGGATAGCGGCAAGCCCTTATCGGAAACGCGCACGGTAGACATCACCACCGGCGCGGACGTACTCGAATACTACGGCGGATTGATTGCCGCTATTCAGGGCGAACACATCCCGCTGCGCCAGAGCAGTTTTGTCTATACCTGCCGCGAACCGTTCGGCCTGGTTGCCGGGATTGGCGCGTGGAACTATCCCATCCAAATTGCCTTGTGGAAGTCCGCCCCGGCCTTGGCGGCAGGCAATGCCATGCTATTTAAACCCAGCGAAGTCACCCCGCTAACGGCGCTGAAACTGGCCGAAATTTACCAACAAGCGGGCGTGCCGGATGGCCTGTTTAGCGTGCTGCAAGGCGGTGCAGAAGTGGGGCAGTGGCTAGCCGAACATCCGGCCATTGGCAAACTCTCCTTTACCGGTTCGGTCAAAACCGGCAAACAGGTTATGGCAACAGCGGCATTATCTTCACTTAAAGAAGTGACCATGGAATTAGGCGGTAAATCGCCGTTAATTATTTGCAAAGATGCCGATTTAAACCGCGCCGCTGATATTGCCATGATGGCGAATTTTTTCAGCTCCGGACAGGTTTGTACCAATGGCACAAGGGTATTTATTGAGCATTCGCTAAAAAACAAATTTGAAGATTTAATTATCGAACGGGTCAAGCGTATTCGCCTGGGCGACCCGCAAAACCCAAATACTAACTTCGGTCCATTGGTCAGTTTTGCCCATCGGGATAAAGTACAAAGCTATATTCAAAGCGGCCTGGATGAAGGTGCTCGCTTATTGATTGGCGGAAAGCGCGCAACTCAAGGGAACTTAAGCAAAGGCGCTTATTTACAGCCGACGGTATTTACCGATTGTAGCGATACTATGCAAATCGTGCGTGAAGAAATCTTCGGTCCGGTGATGAGCATTTTAAGCTATACCGATGAGGCTGAAGTGATCAGCCGCGCCAATACTAGCGATTATGGTTTAGCCGCTGGCGTAGTCAGCGGTGATTTAGCACGCGCCCATCGTTTAATTGGCAAACTACAGGCCGGCATCTGCTGGATTAACACTTGGGGTGAGTCATCAGAAAAAATGCCGGTCGGCGGCTATAAACAATCCGGTATTGGCCGTGAAAATGGTTTGCTGGGGCTTGCCCAATACAGCCGGATTAAATCGGTACAAGTAGAATTAGACCAGTTTACTTCGGTTTTTTAACCGCAGGAGAAACCAAGTGGCAATTGCTGAATACGATTATATTATTATCGGCGCCGGTTCTGCCGGTAATGTATTGGCCGCGCGATTAAGCGAAGACGCAGAAACTTCCGTATTATTATTGGAAGCCGGCGGGCCGGATTATCGCCTGGATTTTCGCACGCAAATGCCTGCCGCACTGGCTTATCCCTTACAAGGCCGTCGTTATAACTGGGCCTATGAAACCGAAGCCGAGCCGCATATGAATAACCGCCGTATGCAATGCGGCCGTGGTAAAGGTTTGGGCGGCTCTTCTTTAATTAACGGCATGTGTTATATCCGCGGTAATGCGCTGGATTTTGACCATTGGGCAAAACAGCCAGGACTTGGAAATTGGGATTATCTACATTGCCTGCCCTATTTCCGTAAAGCCGAAAGCCGCGATAGTGGCGCTAATGCATATCACGGCGCGGATGGGCCGGTTTGTGTTTGCACGCCAAAATCCGGCAATAACCCGCTTTATCAAGCGATGATAGAAGCGGGCGTACAGGCCGGTTTCCCTAAAACCGAGGATTTAAACGGCTATCAGCAAGAAGGTTTTGGCCCAATGGAAAGAACCGTAACCGCGCACGGCAGACGTTCCAGTACGGCACGTGGTTATTTAAATAAAACAGTGCGTGCGCGTAATAATCTAACCATAATTACCCACGCACTAACCGAGCGGATTTTATTTAGTGAAAAACGTGCTATTGGCGTCAGTTACTTGCACGGCAATAATAATCAAAACATAACTGTCAATGCGCGACGTGAAGTATTACTTTGTGCTGGAGCGATTGCTTCGCCACAAATCCTGCAACGTTCTGGTGTAGCTTCAGCGAAAGTTTTGCGCGAGTTCGATATTCCGCTTGTGCAAGATTTGCCGGGCGTGGGCGAAAATTTGCAAGACCATCTGGAAATGTATCTGCAATACGCTTGCACCCAGCCTATTTCACTGTATCCGGCGCTGAAGTGGTGGAATCAACCGGCTATTGGTGCAAAGTGGCTATTGGCAGGTTCCGGTATTGGTGCGAGTAATCAATTTGAGGCGGGCGGTTTTATTCGCACGCGGGAAGCCTTTAAATGGCCGAATATTCAGTTTCACTTTCTGCCCATTGCCATTAACTACAACGGCACCGGCGCGATTAACGAACACAGTTTTCAGGCGCATGTCGGCTCAATGCGCTCGCCCAGCCGTGGGCGCGTGCGGCTTAAATCCACCGACCCGCGCGAGCATCCGAGCATTTTGTTTAACTACATGGGTCACGAGCAAGATTGGCAAGAGTTCCGTGATGCTATCCGCATTACCCGCGAAATCATCGCACAAGCGCCGTTAGATCCGTATCGAGGCCGCGAAATCAGCCCCGGCGTGGATTGCCAAACAGACGCAGAATTAGATGCTTTTGTCCGTGCGCACGCCGAAACCGCATTTCATCCGTCTTGCACCTGCAAAATGGGCGAAGACGATATGAGCGTGGTGGACGGCAACGGGTGCGTGCACGGGCTAGAGGGGCTACGGGTGATTGATGCCTCCATCATGCCGCAGATTATTAGCGGCAACCTCAACGCCACCACCATTATGCTGGCGGAGAAACTCGCTGATGTGATTCGAGGCCGCCCGCCATTGGCAGCCGCCAATGTGCCGTATTTTGTGGCGGG
>NZ_LSZO01000114.1 GCF_001580025.1 Ventosimonas gracilis
TTTAATGGGTTAAATGGCGTCGTTATCTTCTGGCGGCGGGTTGTCTTGTTCGCGGCGGATTTGCCGTAGTGCTTCTTGTTCGGCGTAGTCTCCTATCACTAGATATAAACCGCTTACCACGGCAGTTGGGTCATTGATATAAGTGCGGCGGTGGGCATAAAAGTGCCCCATTCAGCGGATAATATCGCCCCATAACTTATGGCTATCAGGTAGTTCGGCGAGTGCTTCAGTGATTATTTCTTTTGATAAATCGCGCATGATGACTTCCTTGCGGTTATCCACGGCTTCATCAAAGGCTTCGCCTTCGTCGAACCCCGCGCAGTGGTTATCGATACTGGCTTGCACCGGGCAATGGTTATTGAGGTTCATTGATGTCTCTCCCTGTCTTTTCCAATAACAGCATGAGTGCGGCAAAGACCATTGCGGCAATAAAGGCGTAGCCGATTTGCGTTTGCAATATAAAGTCTTCTTTTACCCAGTCATCGGGATTATTGGGCGCTGTGATGACCATTACCAGCACGCCCGCCAGGGCAAAGGCTAAAGAAAATAACAGGGCGTAGCCGCAGAGTGCGGATAGCGCTTTAAGGCCGAGTTTTATGAATAGGCGCTTTTGTGGCGCTTTTAATAGCTTCGGCGCGGTAATGGTTATGGTGCTCATGGTGCCTATCCTTTAATAAGTGAGGCTTTACGCAGTAGGATTAAGTAACCGCTAGTCAAGCGTTCTTCCGATCTTGCGGTTAAATATTCGTTTTTGCCTATCTCCTCATTACAAGCCATTAATTGCCTGCTAAAACTGTTATATATCTCGTAATCTAATATGTCCGGACGGTTAAAGACATCAATGGCTCTTTCCATCATCTTTATCACGCAAACGAATTCGGTAGTATAGTGACTGTCAAGCTTGCTCTGATTTACCAAAATTGATCTCTTGGAGCAGCGGATGCAGTCGCGTTTTGCTTTGTTGCAGTGGATGCTCGCGGCTTTGATTACCGGTGTGGCGGGGCTGTTGATCAGGGCTTTTTCTGTCTGATCTGTTTTCTGCTGTTTCATGGCGTTAGTCCTTAAAGCCCTGCTGCAAAGCGGGGTTTTTTGTGGGAGTTAGGCGGCGGCGCGGGCATATGGGGGCGGGAAAGCCCGTTTAAACGATTGCGCCATTTGCTCTTTTGTGGCGCTTAGGCTGGCCTTTTCTTCTTCGGTGAGTTCAAAGGGCAGTTGGTAAAGATCGCCGCCCGCTACGCGTTTTGCGCCGATGCTTTGCAGGCGGTTCCCCGTCCCTTCCATAAGCCCCCTGTGCATCGCGCTGGGGTCTTTTTGCTGCATCGCGCGGTATTGGTGGTAGTACGCCA
>NZ_LSZO01000115.1 GCF_001580025.1 Ventosimonas gracilis
CCCTCCCCATTTTTCACCTTCGCGCACGTTAAGGACCGTGTGAGGTTGCTTCTGGCGGTGTCCGGAACTTTTCGCCCCTCCCCTCCCTTGTTTTCGACGAGGTTCGGCGAAGTTTTTGGGATGAAATGAAACAAAATTGATGCATTGTTGTCTTTGGTTATATTGCTGCGCTTGGTGCTTGCTAGGTAACGGGGTAACGGTAGTATCATTTGTTGCTTGGTCGCTTTCTAAAACAGCGTTTGCGCCCTCGCTCCCTCCAAGGCACGGGCAAGCGTCGTATCAACGGTTCGAGTTCAGGTTATTTGGGGACAAGGCTGCTATCAAACTAATCAGCACGCCAGCACGTCTAATTTTTGTTTCAAGGTCGATAAAGCGTCTTGTCTATGACGGTAGCTTCGTAGGTACAAAGCCATCAAAACGCGCATCAAGCAGGGGAAGCTGCCGCGAACAGAGCGCGTACCGGCGGCTGTGGGTGCTTCATGGCCTGCGCCAAATCATAGTTAGTCTGCATGGCCAGCCAAGCGCGAGCCGTGCTGACACCTGCCCGCTCAAGCCGGATGGCTAGATCAGGACTGACAGCAGCCCTGCCATTGAGGACACGCGAAAAGGCCACGCGGGACATACCGAGGCGCTCGGCAGCCTCGGTTACGGATAGACCCAGCTCGGCGATCACATCCTCGCGCAGCAGCTCGCCGGGATGAGGGGGGGTCTTCATCATTTTCTACACTCCTTATCAGTGGTAATCCAAGTAATCGACCAGCTCCACATCAGCACCGGCAAAACAGAAGATCACGCGCCAATTTCCGTTCACGCTGATTGACCAAAAGTCTTTCAATTCGCCTTTCAGTGGATGAAGTCGGAAGGCTGGAAAGTTCAGGTCTTTCGGCCCTGCGGCAACATCAAGCGCGCCCAAGATGCGCCCCAGTTTGGCCGCATGGGTTGCCTGAATGCCCTTCGTGGTGCCGGTGCGGTAGAAGGCCTCAAGCCCTTTATGTCGGAATCCTGTAATCATGGGCTTATTGTATCGTGTATCGTTGCGGATTACAATATTTGCGGCTAATTCCGGAAACAACTAAAGCGGCAATTTTTGCATTTTGCTCTTGATGGCGGCGACATGAGCCTCCGGCTCGGCAATGCGGGCCTGGTGAGGTTGCTGGTAGGGCTGGGGCTGATCAGGGCTAGCGGCGGCGGGCGGGGCGGTTTGGGTAGGCTGTGTAGCTATAGACGCAAGGCACTTGCCCGTGCCCAAGCTTGCCCAACGGTTTGCAGGGTTACGGCTTGATGCGGGTTTGCGGGCTGTCCTGTTTGCCACTGGACTAAAACCCATCTCCATCGCACAAACTAGTCCAGTTCATGCAATGGCGGTTTTTCGAGCTTTGGGCGCTCGCTACGCTCAATAATCCCCTGCACGGTTTGCAGCGACTGGCCTGATTGCACCATGCGCGAATCGCAGCGGTAGACGTTAAAGCCAAGGCGCATGGCGGCATCGTACTTGATCAGGTCCTCGCTAAAACCTTTGCCGCGCGTGTGCCTGCCGTTCGTCCATGAGCCGCCCTCGATCTCGATAGCGAGGTTGTAGGCGGGCAGTGCGAAGTCAAAGCGCCAATCTTTGAGTCCAGTCTTGGCGAGGCGCTCGCGCAGCCCTTTGCCGGTGCCGCCTGTTGCCATAGCGGCAAAGCGGTATTCGCGGACAAAGGGGATGCGCGCGGCGCGCAGTTGCAGCGCAAGGGATTGCTCAGCGGCGCTGCCGCTGCCTGCGCTGCCGCTGCTAGCGCTGCTGTTCGCTTGGGTTGCCGATAGTGCAGCAAGAGCAGCAGGGGCAGTAGCA
>NZ_LSZO01000116.1 GCF_001580025.1 Ventosimonas gracilis
AGCGTCCGTTTCATGACCACCTCCTCGGCGGTCAGTAAAACCGGACAGTTCATTTGCTACTGATGCGGACAGATTACTTATCACTGACAGAGGGGAGAGCACGGCTTGAAAGCCGCTGGCATCCGGCATACCCTGCGTACTTTATCTTGCCAAACATAAGGAAAGGGCTTTTCCATGCTCGAACATTGCCAAAGCGCCAGCGAACGCTGGGGTGGGGTCAACCAACTGCTTGACCGCTGGCTCGCCGAACGCAAAGACCTCGCCGATGCTTACAGCCACTTGCAAAATAACGGCAAGCCGCTAGCCGTGACCGAACAAAGCCTGCAAGCCTTTTGCCAATTATTGATGGACTATGTATCCGCTTGGCATTTTGAACTGCACGAGCAATTAGGCCAAGAAGCGCAAGTGTTTGGCGATACCAAGGCGCTGGCTTTTGACGAACAAATTACCCCACGCCTTAACAGCATTACCGAAAGCCTGGTGGCCTTTAACGACCGCTACGACAACGGCGATAGCCGCGACAACCTAACCTTCACCAGTGAACTCAAAAACTTAGGCCAACTTCTGCACGAACGTTTTGAACTGGAAGACTGCCTGATCGAAGTGCTGCACAAAGCGCACGCCAAACCCACCGCTTAACCCTAACCCTTAAAACCTCTCGCCCGCTTGCGAAAAGAGGGGAGAGGGTAAAAAACCGTAACCCTTTTCTCTTTTCTTAAGTTAAGCAACGGCGCTTTGCGGGAGAGAGGCAGAGAGTGCTGTCCCATGATTAAACTGCAAAACCTCCATCTGCAACGTGCAGGCAAGGCACTACTTTCCGGCGCGGATTTAACCCTGCATGCGGGGCATAAAGTCGGTTTAACCGGCGCCAATGGTGCGGGCAAGTCCAGTCTGTTTGCGCTGCTGCAAGGGCAGTTGGCTGTAGATGCAGGCCATTTGGAAATCCCGGCTAACTGGCGCATTGCCCATATGCAGCAAGAGGTCGAAAGTCTTGAACGCCTTGCCGTCGATTATGTGTTAGATGGTGACACCGCGCTGCGGCAAATCCAGCAGAGGCTTGCCGAGGCCGAAATCAGTGGCGATGGTGCCGCTATCGCGCACCTGCATCATGAACTGGAAAGTGCAGACGGCTACAGCGCCGATGCCCGCGCACGCAAACTGCTGGCGGGCTTAGGCTTTAGCGAAGCGCAGATGAACCGGCCAGTAGGGGATTTTTCCGGCGGGTTTCGTATGCGGCTTAATCTGGCGCAGGCGCTGATGTGCCCGTCCGACTTGCTGCTGCTTGACGAGCCGACTAACCATCTGGATCTGGATGCCATTTTGTGGCTGGAAGATTGGCTAAAAAGCTACCCCGGCACGCTGCTGTTGATTGCCCACGACCGCGACTTTCTTGATGCCGTGGTCTCGCACATTGTGCAGGTGGAGCAACATAAGCTCTGGCTTTATCGCGGCGGCTATACGGCTTTTGAACGCGCCCGCGCCGAACGTTTGGCGCAGCAACAAAGCGCCTTTGACAAGCAGCAAGCGCAGCGTGCGCATATGGAAGCCTTTGTCCGTCGCTTTGCCGCCAAGGCGAGCAAGGCGCGGCAAGCACAGAGCCGCCTTAAAGCCTTGCAGCGCTTGCAGGAAATCGCCCCGGCGCATGCCGACAGCCCGTTTGATTTTGCCTTCCGCGAAGCTGCGCGTGCGCCCAATCCCTTGTTACATATCCGTGATGGCGCTCTGGCCTATGGCGAAACCATCATTTTGCAAAACATCCAGCTCAGTCTTGCCCCCGGCGCTCGCATTGGCCTGTTAGGGCCGAACGGTGCGGGTAAGTCCACGCTGATTAAGGCACTTGCCGGCAGTCTTGCGCCCGCAGCGGGTCACTGGCAACGCGGCGAGCATTTGGCGATTGGCTACTTTGCCCAGCATCAGCTGGAAGCGCTGGACGGTGCGATGAGCCCGCTGCTGCACCTTAAGCGCATTGCGCCACAAGAACGCGAGCAAACCCTGCGCGACTTTTTGGGCGGCTTTGATTTTCGTGGGTCACGCTGCGAGGAGCCTACGGTTAATTTTTCCGGCGGCGAAAAAGCGCGGCTCGCCTTGGCGCTGATTGCCTGGCAGCAGCCCAATCTGCTGTTGATGGACGAGCCGACCAACCATCTGGACTTGGAAATGCGCCATGCCTTGACACTGGCGCTACAGGAATTTTCCGGCGCGGTGTTGCTCGTCTCGCACGACCGTCATTTGCTGAAAAGCACCTGTGATGAGTTCTGGCTGGTCGCTGCGGGGCGGCTAGAGACTTTCTCCGGCAGCCTGGATGACTACGCGCGTTGGCTTACGGCGTTTCGCGCCCAGCAAAAGCCCATTGCCCTGCCCGTCGAAAGCAAAGAAGACCGCCGCGAACAACGCCAGCAGGCCGCGCAGCAGCGCAAGCCACGCAGCGCGTTAAAAAAACAGGCGGAAAAACTGGAAGCGCAGCTTTCCAAGCTGCAAGAAAAACTCGCGGCTTTGCATCAACGCCTCGCAGACAGCCGCCTGTATGATGGCACCGGTAAGGACGAACTGCGCGAGCTGCTCGCCGCACAGGATATATTGCAAGGCGAGCAGGAGGCGCTGGAGGAGGCCTGGCTTGAGGCGCTGGAGGCGCTGGAAGCTGGGCAATCACTTAAAAGGTTTGATTGATCGCTTATGGATGATGACCTGCTGCAACTGTTAAATGATTGGGGACAGCCGCTACTGCATGGCGTGCATGTGCTGCTCATTGTGTTTCTCGCCTGGCTCGCGCAGCGTATTGTGACGCGTGGCATCAGCCGCATGGGGCAGCACTACCCGGGGCTGCCGCAAGAAGTGCTGCTGCCGCTGCGCGGCCTGTTGCGCTGGTTGATTTTAGGCAGCGCCCTGCTGCTGGTGCTGGAACGCTTAGGCGTATCCGCCAAGGTGCTGTGGACCGCCGTGACCGGCTTTACCGCAGTGGCGGCCGTGGCGTTTTTTGCCATTTGGAGCGTGCTGTCCAACCTGTTTTGCGCGGTACTGATTTTTGCCCTGGGACCGTTTCGGCTGGGCGATGTGGTTGAAGTGATCGACAGCGGCGAAAAGCCCGGCGTAAAGGGGCGAGTGATCAGCATCAACCTGTTTTACACCACGCTAAAAGATGTCACCGAAATGGGCGCAGGCGCATTGCTGCAAATCCCCAACAGTTTGTTTTTCCAGCGCTCAGTACGGCGTTGGCGCGCGCCGGATTTACGCAAGCAGGCGTTGCCTGCCAAGCCGGTGACGACCCCGCCTGCTTAAGAAGCCTGTCCGCAGCCGACTGAGGACAGGCTCTAAGAGGTTTGGCGGGCTTTTGGTTATAGTAAGTGCCTTCTTTTGGCTCTGAGATTTAAGGATATAATCCATGCGAAATCGAGTGTTTATCGCGGCTTTGCTGCTGGTTTGCAGTGCATCTGTTAGTGCGCAGCAGATTTACCGCTGGGTGGATGAAAAAGGTTCGGTGCATTTTGGCGCACAGCCGCCACAAGGGGTGGAGGCCGAGCGTATCAGTGCCAAAGCACCCCGCCCGAGCGGTGTTGCCGCACCGGCTGCGAACAAAGCAAGCGGTGTGATGGATGCCAAGCAGCAGGAAATTGAACTGCAAGTTAAAAATGAAGTGGCCGAGCAGGAAGCCGAACGCAAGATGTTTTGCGAGCAAACACGCACCAATTTGGCACAACTGCGCAATAACCCGCGCTTAAGTTATGTCGATGAGGAGGGGAAAACCCATATATTGTCGGACGAAGAGCGGCAGCAGCGTCTCAATGATGCCGAGCAGTCGGTTAAGGACTTTTGTCTGTAATACCATGCGCGTTGTGGTTAATTGATAAAGTTTAGCTCTCGGCCGAGATTGTCTCGGAATTGTCTCGGAGGCGTTGACAAACAGGTTAAACACAGCAGAAACAAAAAAGCCCGCTTCATAGCCGGGCTTTTTTGATTACGCAGTTATTATTTACGAATAAGCCTCTTGCCCAAACTGTCAACAAGCTCATCACCCTTAAGGGTATAGATAACTCGCGTCCCGCTAATGATATTTTCACCATTAACAGAATAAACATTCTTATGTTCGCGGCCAAAGATATCAGACGTAACCTCTACCTTATTGGAGTCGACAGCTTTTATGGTTATGTCGTTGGTCGATGCGTAGCTGAAAGGGTCAGATTTCTCTTCCGCTTTTTTAGGACTTGGATCAATCCACTCACCTGCAAATTTATCAGCGTCACTGCCACAAGCCGCCAACAAAGCGAAACCAGCTACCAGCCCAAGTTTTTTGAAACTTCCCATATAATGCATCTCTCTTTTAAATAAGGGTCTTAGGAAGCAAACATGTTTTTATGGCATGATAACTTCCTGATATGACTGGTAAAAATAGGTACTTCAAACGTTCGAAAA
>NZ_LSZO01000117.1 GCF_001580025.1 Ventosimonas gracilis
GGGATTTTTTCCCATAAGAGGTGATATAGTGCTGCTTTGTTTCATTTGCGGCTTTCTAGTGACAGTTGGTGGTAATATTTTATTTGTTAAATTACGTGTTAAATATGATGATAAATGTCGTGACCAGGCATCGGAAATTAATTGAACAAAGCGACAGCCTCCTGCACCAAGCCGAACAGTCCGCCAGCGAGCAACGCGCACTGCTGGAAAATGCTTCGCTGGAACAGACCTTAACGGCAACCCTAAAGCCCTATGTGGAAGCCAAACACGAACAAATCGAGCGTATTGA
>NZ_LSZO01000118.1 GCF_001580025.1 Ventosimonas gracilis
TTCGATTGATGGGTTGCTGTAACACATCCCATAAGTCCTATCCGTCAATCAGTCACACTTCTATCACTTTCCCAAATTTTTAAAGAACGATTGTTAAAACAATTCTGAAGCTTTTTGAGCTTGTGCTCGATGCGTGCCTTTTAAAACACGCGGTAAAAGTCCAGAAGTCAATGATCTGCTTTAAGCTGCTTTAAGCCAGAGCGCTTTTTCGCTCGCTTAAGCGGATCGTTCAATTCTGGGCTTT
>NZ_LSZO01000119.1 GCF_001580025.1 Ventosimonas gracilis
TGTCGGTGCCCATACGCGCGGCCATATCGGCGGCGGCTTGCTGCGCCTTTACAAAGTCGTCGCCAACAATGCCGCTAAAGGCCAGCAGGGTGGTTTGTGCGCGGGTAATGCTGCCGGTGTCGAAGGTGGTGGCATCGGCCAGCGCTTGCCCCATCTCGTTAAGCTGTTCACGGTTAAAGCCTGCCGCCTCGCCGGTGGATTTTAATACGGCGGCAAGTTGCGCCTGT
>NZ_LSZO01000120.1 GCF_001580025.1 Ventosimonas gracilis
ACATTTTCATTCCCTGCTCCTGTTTGGCCTCCCGCGCTTGTTGCTGCTGGCGGCGTTGTTGATGGCGCTGGGTTTCTTGGCGGATGGCGGCAGTGACTTGGCGTTTGAGACCGTCCTTGCCCAATGCGCTTTTTTGGGCAAGGTCGTTAAAGTCGGATAAGCGCTTTTCCTGTTGCTCGCCGGGGGCGAAGATGGGGAAGACCGCCGCGCCGTCTACGGCTTTGGCCGCGAGGGTGGCTTTTTCCCGTCCGGGGTTGCGCCCGTTTTGGCTTTCTTGCAATTTGTCGTCATCGCCTGCAATCACTATCGGCTTGTTCGGGTATTTCTCGTGCAGGGCACAGGCTACGTCTTTGAGATTGCCGCTATCAAAGGCGGCAACTGTGGCAGACCCAAGCGCTTCGGCGAGGCTGGCGGCGGTGGCGTAGCCTTCGGCAATGACCAATACCGGCGCGGATTTCAGCGCGTCCATGCCGCCGACCGGATGAAAGCAGCCCTTTTTGCGCGCGTCTTTGGCAAATCGTTTTTCGCCGTTTTCTTGAATGTACTGGGTTGTCCAGTGTTTCCCGTCACTGTCATAAGCCGGAATGATGGTGGCTTTGCCGTCCTGGCTGGTCATTGCGCCCTGATAGATGCCAATGCCCTTGCTTTGCAGATAAGGCGTAGGCGCGCTGATGGGTTTGAGGCTTTGCATCTGCTTGCTGACGCGTTCGGCGGCCTCTGCTTGCAGTT
>NZ_LSZO01000121.1 GCF_001580025.1 Ventosimonas gracilis
GAACGAAACGAAGGTTTCCCCGCCAAGCCATTTGCCTTCATGGGCCATGATGCCATCGGCAAAATCCCCGCCCGCATCGAGCACGGCCAAGCCAGCTTCCACAGCAGGGCGGTTTATGACGACATTTTCAGTATCCAGAAGCGCCCTGATTGCGCCGGAAACGTCCTCTTTCGGCAGTTTGGCACCCTGCCTAAGAATCCACACCAGCTCACAGAGCGAAGGCAAGGAAACGGCGATCAGGGTTGCATCCGCAAGCAGCTTGCGAGCCGTTCGGCATTGCCCTGCATCGTCTTGCAAAATGGCGCGAGCCAGCACGTTTGTATCGGCAGTGATCTTCATTCTTTGCCAAATTCCCCGGCCCATCCTGCGGCCGCTATGTCGTTCATTTCTTCGATGGACAGGGGCTTTTTCAGCTTCACCTTGCCATCAAGCGCATGGAAGAAATTTTCAATGGTTCCGGCAGGACGTGCCGCCCGCACCCGAATTTCACCGCCCGGCAGCTTTTCAAACTCGACCCGTTCGCCGGGCTTGATACCGAGGTGATGCAGCAAGTCCCGCTTTAGCGTGACCTGCCCTTTCATCGTCACTGCTAGTGAAGTCATGGGAACCCCCTTTGCTGAACATGCCTACACAGTAATTGAAATCTACATTACCGCCAAGTGCAAATTTAGTTAGGGTCTTAGGAAGCAAACATGTTTTTATGGCATGATAACTTCCTGATATGACTGGTAAAAATAGGTACTTCAAACGTTCGAAAATCA
>NZ_LSZO01000122.1 GCF_001580025.1 Ventosimonas gracilis
CGTCGACTGCCCGGGTCACGCCGACTACGTGAAAAACATGATTACCGGTGCCGCGCAGATGGACGGCGCGATCCTGGTCTGCTCGGCCGCTGATGGTCCGATGCCGCAAACCCGCGAACACATCCTCTTGTCCCGTCAGGTGGGCGTGCCGTACATCGTCGTGTTCCTCAACAAAGCGGACATGGTCGATGACGAAGAGCTGCTGGAACTGGTCGAGATGGAAGTGCGCGAC
>NZ_LSZO01000123.1 GCF_001580025.1 Ventosimonas gracilis
CCGAAAAGCCCTTGAGTGATCTTTAGGCGCGCAAGGTTTTGATCGACAAGAGAGTATGCGAAGATTTTCGGCGATGTCGCTTCACGGATTATTTTGACTTCAAAGGCTTTAGCGTGAAATCAGCGACTGATTTTACCCAAAAGAGCGTTTGGGGTTATAGGGTCAAGTGAAGAAGCGCATACGGTGGATGCCTAGGCAGTCAGAGGCGATGAAAGACGTGCAAGCC
>NZ_LSZO01000124.1 GCF_001580025.1 Ventosimonas gracilis
TCAATCATCGACATGAAAACATCTATCTGGCCTTGCTAAAATTACTGCGTGAACAGCCGCTTTGATCGCGTTTGCTTCCTAAGACCCTTCAGTAAAAACCTGCGGGCAGTTTTTGCAGCTTGGGCGGAATGGGGAAGTCGGTTGAGTTCGAGGCAAAAAAATGGCTTTGCCCATCCAGACGCAGCGGCAATCCTTGTTGATAAGCAGGGATAACGGTATCGAGGCTGCGCTGCATTTCCTCGGACATTAACTGCTCTTCGATGGAGTGCACCAGCAACACAATGGATAGCGAAAACAGTCCGCTAATTAGCGCCGTCATCAGCACAAAGGCAATCAGGATACGGCGGGCAAAGGGTTGTTTGGAGAGCATTATTCAGTCAGTTGATAACCAATGCCGTGCACCGTATGCAGCAGCGGTCTGGCAAAGGGTTTGTCGAGGGTTTTGCGCAGTTGGTGAATATGGCTGCGCAGGCTGTCGCTGTCTGGGCAGTCATCGCCCCACAGGCTTTCTTCGAGCACTTCGCGGCGCACTACGGCCGGGCTTTTTTGCATCAGGATGGCGAGCAGTTTCAGCCCCAAGGGGTTGAGTTTGAGCGTCTGCCCGCTGCGGGTGACATCCAGAGTATCCAGGTCATAGCAGAGATCGCCCACTTGCAACAGCCGCCCGCGCCGCTGACTGCGCCGCAAGATGGCGTGAATGCGGGCGACCAGTTCGGCCAGCGCAAAGGGTTTGACCAGATAGTCGTCGGCTCCGGCGTTTAAGCCTTGCAAGCGGTCATCGAGCGTATCGCGGGCGGTCAGCATCAGGATGGGCACTTCATTGCGCGCGTCGATACGCAGGCGCTGGCAAAGCTGATAGCCGTCGATGCCAGGCAGCATGATATCCAGCACAATCAAGTCGTAATGCTGACTGGCGGCCAGATGCAGGCCGGATAGGCCGTCCTGCGCACAATCGACGGTAAAGCCTTTGAGCTGCAAATAGTCAAGCAGATTGGCGAGGATGTCACGGTTATCTTCGATAACGAGTAAACGCATAACCCATTCCTTGACGATTTTTTCATTCGGCCATCACGGGGCGCTAACGGTGCTGCGAACAGACTGGCAGCAGTGTATTCCTTGAGTGAATGAAAAATGTCAAAGTTTCGTTATGCACAACCTGCCTACCTTGCTGTACTGCTTGGCGTTTGGCTTTTGTTGTTTTTGGCAACGCGCACGCTGTTGCTCGCCACAGATTTTGCCGGCACCGGTATTCATTTAAGCGAACTCCCCAAGCTTTACGGCACGGGGCTTTTTTATGACCTGGTGTTTTTGCTCTACGTCAGTTTGCCGCTTTCGCTTTATTTGTTGTTTTGCCCCAAAAAGTTATGGCACACGCGTTTTCATCGATGGTTTTTGCTGGCACTGGCGACGTTAAGTTTCTTTGTCATGTTATTTACCGCCACCGCCGAATGGCTGTTTTGGGATGAATTTGGCGTGCGCTTTAACTTTATTGCAGTGGATTATTTGGTGTATTCCAAAGAAGTGGTGGATAACATCATGCAGTCCTACCCGATTGTGCCGCTGCTTTCGTTATTGGCGCTGCTCGCCGTTTTACTCACTTGGCTGTTAAGGCCATTGCTGCGTCGTGCATTGGCTGCGCCGTTATTGCCAAAAAGCGGCGCGTTTTTCGCCCTGTTGGTGCTGGCGCTATTGAACGGCGCGGTTCTGTTTGGCGTAGGGCAGGATTTCCCACGTGCCAGTGGCGGTAACAGTTATCTGAGGGAACTTTCCAGCAACGGGCCTTATCAGTTCTTTGCCGCCTTTCGCAATAATGAACTGGATTATCGTGGCCTCTACACAACGTTGGATGATGTGCAAGTCGCCAAGCTGCTGCGCGAACAGGTCGCTCCAAAGGGCGTGCGTTTTATCGGCACCGATCCGCTTTCCATCCGCCGTGTGGTGGAAAACCCCGGTGCAGAGAAACATCTGAATATCGTGCTGGTCACAGTCGAGAGCCTAAGCGCCAAGTATTTGGGCAGTTTTGGCGATAAGCGCGGATTGACCCCCAATCTTGACGAACTGCGCCAGCAGAGCCTGTTTTTTACCCATTTTTACGCCACCGGCACGAGCACCGACCGTGGCTTGGAAGCGGTCACTTTATCCATACCGCCCACGCCTGGGCGTTCCATCGTCAAACGGATTGGCCGTGAAACCGGCTACGCGAGTTTGGGGCAGCAACTGGCCGCGCGGGGTTATGACAGCGTGTTTCTCTACGGCGGGCGCGGTTATTTCGACAATATGAATGCTTTTTTCAGCGGCAACGGCTACCGCATTGTTGACCAAAGCAGTGTGCCAGAAAGCCAAATAAGCTTTAAAAATGCTTGGGGAATGGCCGATGAAGACCTCTACCAGCAGGCGCTGAAAGTCGCTGATGAGGATTATCAGGCCGCCAAGCCGTTCTTTTTCCACATCATGACCACCTCCAACCATCGCCCCTACAGTTATCCCGACGGACGTATCGACATCGCCTCCGGCAGCGGGCGCGAGGGCGCGGTCAAATACACCGACTACGCCATTGGCGAGTTTGTTAAAGCGGCGCAGCAAAAGCCGTGGTTTGACGACACGCTGTTTGTGTTTCTCGCCGACCACTGCGCCGGCAGCGCGGGCAGGCAGGATTTACCGGTCGAGAACTATCACATTCCGCTATTTATCTACGCCCCCAAGCATGTGGCCGCACGGGAATTTAGCGGGGTTTCCAGCCAAATAGACCTGGCGCCTACGCTGCTTGGCTTGCTGAATATGGATTATGTCTCGACCTTTTTTGGCCGTGACCTGCTGCGTGAAAGCACCTTGCCCGGGCGGGCGCTGATTGGCAATTATCAGCACCTTGGCCTGTTCGATGGCGAAAATCTAGCCATCCTGAGTCCCGGCAAAGGCATGCGCCGCCACAATGAAGCGCTCGCCGCCAGCGTTGAAGTCAAAGTCGATACAAAAGACCCACTGATACAGCGTGCTATTGCTTGGTATCAGGGCGCAAGTTATGCCTTCTCGCATCGACTGCTGGCTTGGCAGGCCGATAACCTGCCGCACCCGCAGAACGCCGCTTTGCAGCATCCTCAACAGGTAGCGCTTAGGCCATGACGCAGTCTCTATCGCGGTCATTCGATTTTCGCTTCGCGCTGGGTTTGCCATTGCTGATGATGGCGCTATTGGTCGTGTTTGAGCCGCACCGACTGGATTTTGCACTGGCGCACCTGTTTTATCAGCCCGGCGAAGGCTTTATTGGGCGGCACAGTTTTTTGCTGGAAAGCATTCTGCATACCAAGGTCAAGCAGCTGCTGATCGGTTTTGGTCTGTGCGCTTTGGCGGGTTTTGTGCTAAGCCTTTTTATCGCTCGGCTTAAGCCTTGGCGCAGAGACTTAAGTTATTTGGTGCTGGCGCTTACCCTGTGCAGCAGCATCGTCACCCCGCTCAAAGCCGCTACCAATGTGCACTGCCCGTGGAGTTTGCAAGTTTTTGGCGGCGACCAGCAGTTTCGCCCATTGCTGGGTAAAACCATTGAGAGCAATAAACCCGGCCGCTGCTGGCCGGCTGGGCACGCCAGCGCCGGTTTTAGCTGGCTGGCGCTGTTTTCCCTGCTGCGTGACCGCTACCCGCGCAGCGCCCGCGTGGCCTTGGTGGGCGCACTGGCGCTAGGCAGCCTGCTGGCTTCAGGAAGGATGATGCAAGGTGCACACTTTTTCTCGCACAGTCTGTGGACGCTGCTGCTCGACTGGGTGATTGGTGTGCTCGCCTACCGCTTGCTATTGTATCGTCCGCCCGCCGCTGCCGAACCGCTCGCGTCAGCGCCCACCTCGTCGTATTAAAGCGGCTGAGGTGAAGTTGCTGTCGCTTGGGATTTTCTGTGTAAAGCTGATGACCTTGGGTTCTTCATCGGTCAGGTTAAGCGCCAGATAACGGCGCGATTGCAGGTCGTGGTAAACCTCCAGTGATGACCAAGTAGTCGGCAGGTTGTACAGATTGGTCAGGTGCGCGATGGATACCCGCCACAGTTCGCCGCGCGAGTCATACTGGTCGGCAATGGCAATCTGCCAACTGTCTTCGTCCAAATAAAAGGTTCGCCGCGCATAGATATGCCGTGCGCCGGGTTTTAAGCGACCTTCCACCACCCAAACGCGGTGCAGCTCGTAGCGTACGTAGTCGGGATTGATATGGCCGGTTTGCAGGATGTCTTTGTATTTGAGTTTGCCACTGCCAATCTGGTAGTTGTTGTAGGTGATATAGACTTCCTGCTTGCCGACCAGCTCCCAGTCATAACGGTCGGGGGCACCGTTGTACATGTCGGTATCGTCGGCGGTGCGCAGACCTTCTGAGTCGATAATCGGCGTGTCGTAGGCAATATTGGGCGCACGCCGCACGCGGCGTTGTCCGGAGGTGTAAATCCAGGCATTGCGCGGTTCTTTGGTCTGGTCAATGGTTTCATGTACCAGTACCGCCCCACCTGCCAGCCTCGCCGGAGATTTAACAAATATCATGTAATAAAACATCAGGTTGTTCAGTTCGGCAAAACTACTGTTCGGTTGGTAATACTTGAACAACACTTCGATCTGGCCGGTAGTCAGCGCAAAACGACCGTTGCGTTGCACTACTGCAGATGAAGTCTGTGCCGTCAGATAGGTGCCGCGATAGCGGGTGATGTGATTCCAAACCACTTCCACGCCGCTTTGTGGAATGGGAAAAGGCACGCCGCCATAAGCATCGACAAAGCCATTGCCATCATTGACCAGCTTTGCGGTGACGGCGTTTTTGGCGGTGTTGTCGTACAGCCACTGTGGTGCTGAACCGCTGCGCCGACTGGGGTAGATATTCATCTTGAAGGTTTCGGGGTAGGCGGCAAACAAGGCAAGCTGCCCGGCGGACAGGTAATCCTTAAATTGCTCCACATTGGCGGCGGTGATGGTAAACAGCGGCTGGTCTGCGGGGAACGGGTTAAGATAGTAGCCGCCTTCCTGATAGTCTTGTGGGGGCGCGGTAATGCCACCTTCCCAGCGCGGAATGCTGCCACTGGCATTGCCAGCACGCTCGGCACCTAATGGGGTTAAATCTTGCTCAAGCCTTGCGGCTTGTTGGGGGGAGACTGCTGCCTGTGTCTGTACCGCACATACCAGAGCCACGACGGCGGCAATTAATGTATTTGTAGTTGCGCTGTGCATGGTTGATGTCCGAAAAGTGTCATTTATCCGGGGCAAGCTTTACGTCATTGATTGTCCTAGGATGATGGGAGGAATTGGTTAACTGAAGGCCGACAAGCCTAACACAGCCTTTAGTAGGCAGGCGAGGGGGGCTTAAGTAGCAACAAAGCCCAGCCACAGAGTAACCAATAGCGCCAAAAACCAAAGCACCGAGCGCAGCGCACCCCAATTGGCCAGATACGCGCCGATATAGCCGATACGCAAAAGCAGCCAAGCCAGCATCCACAGAGTAAGCGTTTGCTCGCCTATCTGCCGATAGAGCAGCGCCCAGAGCACGGCAAGAAAATACAGCGGCAAGCCTTCAAACAGATTGTTCTGTGCAAAATGGGCGCGGGCGCGCCAGCCTTGTTGCTGTTCCAGCCAAGGACGCGGGTGGTTGTTATTAAAGCCTTTACCGCCTGCCTTGGCTATCAACGCGCAGACATAGGGTAAACAAGCTGCTATCAGCAGCAGTACAGCGGTGCGGTTCATCATTTATCTCCTTGCTCTATCAACTTAAGGACATTGTCGCGAGGCGGGGTTTTGTACTGCGTGCCATCTGGCGTTATTGTGCTGCTTTTGTTCGTATGGAAAACAGCATGTCAGCGCCTGTTTTGATTAGCGGTACCAGTCGAAGGGTAGGGCGTGCGCTGGCGTTGCATTTGGCCGAAAGCGGGTTTTCTGTGCTTGCGGTTAATCGCCGCTCGCTTGCGGCTTCGCATCCTTGTATCGAGCAGGTCGAGGCCGACCTTTGTAGGCACGATGAGCGCGAGGCGCTGATAGGCTTTATTCGCAGTCGTTACCAGGGCCTGCGCGGGATTATTCACAATGCTTCCGCTTGGCTGGATGACGATTTAGCCAGCCTTGAGCAAATGTATCGGCTGCATATCGAAGCGCCTTTTTATCTCAATCTGGAATTGGGCGAGCTACTGCTCAATGAACCGCGCGCCGACATCATCCATATCTGCGACGAGAGCGCCTCGCGCGGCAGCAAAAATCATATCGCTTATGCCGCAACCAAGGCGGCACTACTGAATATGAGCTTGTCCTTTGCAGAGCGTTATGCGCCTTCGGTGCGCGTTAATGCCATTTCACCCGGGCTTTTGCTGTTTAAAGAAGGCAGCGATGCGGCCTATCAACAGCAAGCGCTGGCTAAAGCGGCGCTACGCTTTGAGCCGGGCGCTGCGCCTTTGTTGGAGGCGGTGGATTACCTGCTGCAAGCGAGCTACAGCACCGGCAGCAATATCGTGGTCAACGGCGGGCGGCATTTAAAGCAGTCGATATGATTTTGATGGCATTGAATGAAGCGGTAAGATACCCTGCTGCAAACCGAGAAAACTCTGCCCATTCGGGCGTGAAGCACAACAACAAGGGAGTACAACAAAGTGAGCAATAGACGTGATTTTTTACGAAAAGCGGGCGTTGCTACCGTTGCCGGTGCTGGCGCGTTGGCCGCTCCGGCTATCGCCAAGGCACAAAATACCATCCGCTGGCGCTTTCAAACCTACGCTGGCGCGGCTTTGGGTGAGCACGTGACCAAGCCGATCATCGATGCCATCAACACTGCGGCCAAAGGCGAGCTGCATATCGATTTGTACTACGCCGACCAGATTGTGCCGACCAGCGAGCTGTTCCGCGCACTGCAAGCGGGCACCATTGACGCGGTGCATTCGGATGATGACTCGATGGCATCGCCAGCGGAAGTGGCTACCTTCGGCGGTTACTTCCCACTCGCCACCAAGCAGATTTTGGACGTGCCGGTACTGTTTAAGCAGTACGGTTTGGCCGATATTTGGCGCGAAGCCTACCGCAAAGTCGGTGGTGTGGTTTGGTTGGCGGCATCGGGGCAAGACCCTTGTCACTTCGTCACCAAAAAGCCGATTCGTTCGCTTGCCGACTTGCACGGACTGCGCCTTTATACCTTCCCCACTGCGGGTCGTTTTTTGGGCCAATTTGGCGTGGTGCCGGTAAGTATTCCTTATGAAGATGCGCAAGTGGCGGTACAGACCGGCGAGCTGGACGGCATGTGCTGGTGCGGCATTACCGAAAGCTACACCGTCGGTTGGGCGGATGTGACAGACCATTTCTTGATTAACAATATTTCCGGTGCCTGGATTGGCTCGTTCTTTGTCAACGAGAAAAAATGGGCGGAGCTGCCGCCGCACTTAAAATCGCTACTGATGACCGCCATTGAAGCGGGCAACAACTACCGCGACCAATGGTACTGGGGCGGTGAAGCCAAACTGCGCGCCGGTGGCGACAAGCTCAAATTAACCAGCGTGCCAATGGCCGAATGGAAGACGGTCGAAGATGCCGCCAAAACCTTCTGGAAGGAAATCGCCCAGCAAAGCGAAACCGCCGCCAAAGTCGTCAAAATTTTTGAAGACTACAACGCGGTTATCGAAAAAGCCGGTGCGCCTTACGTATTTGGCTGAAGATAATCCGTATGGCTCCGATACACCGGGCTTATGTCCGGTGTTTTTAACTTCTTGATAACAAGTGCCTTATGACCCAAACCTACCCTTTTGACGCGCTCAAACAGGATGTTGCTGCAGGGCGCATTGATACTGTGATTGCCTGCTTTGTCGATATGCAAGGTCGGCTGATGGGCAAGCGTTTTCACGCCGAATTTTTTATCGATTCCGGCTGGCAGGAAACCCACAGTTGCAACTACCTGCTGGCGACTGACCTTGAGATGGAAACCGTCCCCGGCTACCAGGCGACCAGTTGGGCGGCCGGTTACGGCGATTACACGATGAAGCCCGACCTTGGCACGCTGCGCAAGCTACCCTGGCTTGATGGAACGGCGCTGGTACTTTGCGACGTACTCGACCATCACGGCGAGCATGAAGTCGCCCATTCGCCGCGAGCGGTGCTTAAAAAGCAGCTAAAACGCCTGCAAGCCATGGGCTTTAGCGCACAAATGGCCACCGAATTGGAGTTTTATCTGTTTGAACAGAGCTTCGATACCGTGCGCAAAAACGGCTGGCGCAATCTGGCACCGGTGAGCGGTTATAACGAGGACTATCACATCTTCCAGACCACCAAGGAAGAGGACGTCATGCGAGCGCTGCGCAACGGTCTGCAAGGTGCGGGCATCCCGGTGGAAAACT
Organism: Ventosimonas gracilis; assembly: GCF_001580025.1. Taxonomy (GTDB): domain Bacteria; phylum Pseudomonadota; class Gammaproteobacteria; order Pseudomonadales; family Pseudomonadaceae; genus Ventosimonas; species Ventosimonas gracilis. Next base: position 8,324 of record NZ_LSZO01000124.1, read on the forward strand.
CCAAAGGCGAAGCCTCGCCAGGGCAAGAAGAAATCAACGTGCGTTACGCGGATGCGCTCTCAATGGCCGACCGCCACGCCATCATCAAAAACGCCTGTAAAGAAATCGCCTGGCAGCAGGGCAAATCCGTCACCTTTCTTGCCAAATGGCATGAAAAAGCCGCCGGTTCCTCCTCGCACATCCACCAATCGCTGTGGAGCCTGGATGGACAAACGCCGCTGTTTTATGACTCAAACGCCGAGCACGGCATGTCGCGCTTAATGCGCCAATACGTGGCCGGACAGCTCGCCCACGCAAGCGAAGTGACTTACTTTTTAGCGCCCTATATCAACTCCTACAAGCGCTTTGTCGCCAATACCTTTGCGCCGACCAAAGCGGTTTGGAGTTTGGACAACCGCACCGCCGGTTATCGCCTGTGTGGCAGCGGCAAGGCCATTCGCATTGAATGCCGCGTGGGCGGTTCGGATCTAAATCCCTATCTGGCCATGGCCGCGTTAATTGCCGCCGGTATCGCCGGAATTAACCAGCAAATGGAACTGGAAGCGCCCTTTGTTGGCGATGCCTATCAAGGGCACAACGTGCGCGAAATCCCCAAAACTCTACGCGCCGCCACGGACGCTCTCAATCATTCAGCCATGCTGCGCGAAGCCTTAGGCGGTGATGTGGTTGACCACTATGTTCGCGCTGCAAAGTGGGAGCAAGAAGAATACGACCGCCGCATTACCGACTGGGAAGTCGCCCGCGGCTTTGAACGTGCTTAACCTTTGACGATAAAAAGAGGCAGTAAATGACCGTGATTCAATGTATATCCCCGGTAGACGGTTCGGTTTACGCCGAACGCAGCGCGCTTTCGTTAGAACAAGCCACCGATGCTGCCATCCGCGCCCGCAAAGCACAAAAGGCTTGGGCTGCCAGGCCGCTCGATGAGCGCATCCGCTTGGTGCAACAAGGTGCGGCGCGTCTTAATGAAATGGCAGGCGAAGTGGTGCCGGAACTCGCCTGGCAAATGGGTAGGCCGGTGCGCTACGGCGGCGAATTTAAAGGCTTTAACGAGCGCGTCGGCTATATGGCCGATATTGCCCACTACGCGCTGTCGCCCTTGGTGATTGAAGCAAGCGATGATTTCGAGCGGCGCATTGAGCGCGAAGCGCAGGGCGTGGTGTTTGTGATCGCGCCTTGGAACTACCCGTATATGACCGCCATCAACACGGTCGCACCTGCGTTGATCGCCGGTAACACGGTCGTACTCAAACACGCGGCGCAAACCTTGCTGGTCGGCGAGCGTATGGTCAGGGCCTTTAACCAGGCGGGCGTGCCTGAAGACGTGCTGCAAAACGTCTTTTTAGACCATGACACGACCAGCGCCCTGATCGGTGCCGGGCACTTTAACTTTATTAACTTCACGGGATCCCCCGCAGGCGGACGCGCGATTGAACGCGCCGCCGCCGGAACCTTCGCAGGACTTGGTTTGGAATTAGGCGGCAAAGACCCGGCCTATGTTATGGAAGATGCCCATCTTGCCGCTGCCGTCGATACGCTGATGGACGGCGCGTTCTACAACAGCGGCCAATGCTGCTGCGGCATTGAGCGCATTTACGTGCAGGAAAGTCTGTTTGACGACTTTGTCGAACAATCGGTCGCCTGGGTTTCCAACTTCAAACTGGGCAATCCGTTAGACCAAGAGACCACCTTAGGGCCGATGGCGCACAAACGCTTTGCCGCTCAGGTGCGCTCGCAAATCGCCGCCGCCGTAGCGCAAGGCGCACAACCGCTGGTCGATAGCAAGCTGTTCCCCGCCGATGACGGCGGCGCATACCTCGCCCCGCAAATTCTTGTGGGCGTTAATCATCAAATGGACTTTATGCGCGAGGAAACCTTTGGTCCTGCGGTCGGTATTATCAAAGTGAAAAACGACGACCAAGCGCTCGCCTTAATGAATGACAGTCGCTACGGCCTAACCGCTTCCGTTTGGACGGCGGACAGCGAACGCGCCGCTATATTGGGGCAGCAATTGGAGACCGGCACGGTCTTTATGAACCGCGCCGACTACCTGGATCCGGCACTGTGCTGGACGGGCGTTAAAGACACAGGCCGCGGCGGCTCGCTATCCGTCTTGGGCTTTCAAAATCTAACCCGTCCCAAGTCCTACCATTTTCGGAAAAAAATCTAATGATGACTGCTAACTGGAGCTACCCCACCGCGATTAAATTCGGCGTTGGATGCATCAAAGAGCTGGCCGAACACTGCAAGGCCATCGGCATGCAAAAACCGCTGCTGGTCACTGACCGCGGCCTTGCCAGCATGCCGATTACGCAAAATGCGCTGGATATTCTGCAAAGTGCAGGTCTTGGCCGCGCATTGTTTGCCGAAGTAGACCCCAATCCCAACGACAAAAACCTCGCCGCCGGCCTTGCCGCTTATAAAGAGGGCGGACACGATGGAATCGTTGCCTTTGGCGGCGGCTCCGGGCTGGACCTCGGCAAAACCATTGCCTTTATGGCAGGGCAAACGCGCCCGGTGTGGGATTTTGAAGACATCGGCGACTGGTGGACACGCGCCAACCCCGAAGCTATCGCCCCCATCGTTGCCGTACCGACCACGGCGGGAACCGGTTCGGAAGTCGGCCGCGCCACGGTGATTACGCACAGCGAAAGTCATACCAAAAAAGTCATCTTCCACCCCAAAATCCTGCCGTCGGTGGTGATTTGTGACCCGGAACTGACCGTCGGCATGCCGAAAGTCATTACCGCCGGAACCGGCATGGACGCCTTTATCCACTGTCTGGAAGCCTACTGCACGCCGTTCTACCACCCGATGGGCGAAGGTATCGCGCTCGAAGGCATGCGCCTCGCTTACCAAAACCTGCCGCGTGCTTATCAAGACGGCAATGACCTTACGGCACGCGCACAAATGATGAGCGCCGCCGCAATGGGCGCGGTCGCCTTCCAAAAAGGTTTGGGCGCAGTACACGCGCTCTCGCACCCGGTCGGCGCGCTCTACAACACCCATCACGGCATGACCAATGCGGTGGTGCTGCCCGCCGTACTGCGCTTTAACCGTCCGGCGATTGAAGACAAAATCAACCGACTGGCCGCCTATCTAGGCATCAGCGGCGGCTTTGACGGCTTCTACGGTGCCATGCAAAACCTGCGCGAAAGCGTCGGCGTGCCCGACAAACTCGCCGCTTTAGGCGTAGATAACAGCCGCATCAGTGAGCTTGCCAGCATGGCCGTGGTTGACCCCACCGCAGGCGGCAACCCCGTCCCGCTCACCCAAGAGAGCGCACAGCAGTTGTACTTGGAGTGCATTTAAATACCGCACGCACCCTAAGCCCAAGGACGGGCTTTTTATCGTCAGACGAATAATTCCTGATTGCATAGTATTCTCAGACGTTAGCGGCTATTTATTGGCAAGATCGCTGCAGATTGCCATTGTCTGCCCATTTCCCTATACTTCTGCGCCAATTTATCGGCTTCGTAGCTTCTTGAGGCCGGTTTCTGTTGCGGGCGCGTTGGTTGCGCCGTATCGATTTGGCCTGTTTTGCAGGCTTTCTTTTAGCGTGAATAACCGTGAAAACCCAACGACCTGTAAACCTCGACCTTAGAACCATAAAGCTGCCGGTCACTGCTTACACGTCCATCCTGCACCGGATTTCCGGCGTTGTCCTGTTTTTGGGGCTGGTTTTGCTGCTGCTGGCTTTGCAGCAGTCGCTGGCTTCCGAAGAAGGCTTTTTGCAGGTAAAGCAGTATCTGGCGCATCCCTTGGCAAAATTCGTAAGCTTTGGGCTGTTGTCGGCACTTTTGTATCACTTGGTGGCCGGTATCCGTCATCTGTTGATGGATCTGGGCTTGGGTGAAACGCTCGAAGGCGGCAAGCGCGGCTCTAAAGCCGTGCTGGTGATTTCCGCCGTTTTGATTGTGCTGGCAGGAGTATGGCTGTGGTAACCAACGTCACCAATTTTTCCCGTTCTGGCCTGTATGACTGGATGGCGCAGCGCGTCTCGGCCGTGCTGCTGGCGGCTTATTTTTTGTTTTTGCTGGGCTTTTTGGTCTGTCATCCAAACCTTGGCTATGCCGAGTGGAAGGCGCTGTTCAGTCATACCGCCATGCGTATTTTTAGCCTGCTCGCGCTTGGCGGATTAATTGTGCATGCCTGGGTCGGCATGTGGACCATTACCACCGACTACCTCACACCCATGGCGATTGGCCGTTGGGCAACCGGCGTGCGCTTTTTGGTGCAGGCCGCTTGCGGCGTTTTGCAATTTGTCCTGTTTGTCTGGGGCGTACAGATTTTGTGGGGGTTTTAATCGATGGCTAATATACCAACACTTTCTTACGACGCAATTATCGTCGGCGGAGGTGGAGCGGGCATGCGCGCCGCGCTGCAACTGGCGCAAGGTGGGCATAAAACCGCTTGCGTAACCAAGGTGTTCCCAACCCGTTCGCACACGGTCTCTGCCCAAGGCGGCATTACTTGCGCGATTGCCTCGGCTGACCCGAATGACGACTGGCGCTGGCATATGTACGACACGGTCAAGGGCTCCGACTATATCGGCGACCAGGACGCGATTGAGTACATGTGTTCGGTCGGCCCTGAGGCGGTATTTGAGCTGGAACATATGGGCTTGCCGTTTTCGCGCACAGAAAGCGGGCGCATTTATCAGCGCCCGTTCGGTGGGCAGTCGAAAAACTTTGGCGAAGGCGGCCAAGCCGCGCGCACCTGTGCCGCTGCCGATCGCACCGGCCATGCGCTGCTGCATACCCTGTATCAAGCCAATCTTAAAAACGGCACTTCCTTTCTTAACGAATGGTATGCGGTGGATTTGGTAAAAAATCAGGACGGCGCGATAGTCGGCATTATTGCCATCTGCATCGAAACCGGCGAAACCGTCTATATTCGTGCCAAAGCCGTGGTGCTGGCGACCGGTGGAGCCGGGCGAATTTACTCATCGACCACCAACGCACTGATTAACACCGGCGACGGCGTGGGCATGGCGCTGCGTGCGGGCGTGCCGGTGCAAGACATTGAAATGTGGCAATTCCACCCGACCGGCATTGCCGGCGCGGGCGTGCTGGTCACTGAAGGCTGTCGTGGTGAAGGCGGCTATCTGATTAACGCACAAGGCGAGCGTTTTATGGAGCGCTACGCACCCAATGCCAAAGACCTGGCCGGACGTGACGTGGTCGCCCGCTCAATGGTTAAAGAAGTGCTGGCCGGTAATGGTGTAGGTCCTAATAAAGACCACGTGCTGCTTAAACTCGACCATTTGGGCGAAGAAGTGCTGCACAGCCGCTTGCCTGGTATCTGCGAACTGGCGAAAACCTTTGCCCATGTCGACCCGGTGGTGGCACCCATTCCGGTGATCCCGACCTGCCACTACATGATGGGCGGCATGGCGACCAATATTCACGGACAAGTATTGACGCAAAACGCATCCGGCGAAGACTGCATTGTTCCCGGCCTGTTTGCCGTAGGTGAAGTCGCCTGCGTATCGGTACATGGAGCCAATCGCTTGGGCGGCAACTCGCTGCTTGACTTGGTGGTCTTTGGCCGCGCAGCCGGACTTTATTTGGAGCAAGCGATTAAAGAAGGCATTGAAGTGCGCCGCGCAACGGATGAAGACTTGCAGCAGTCGCTCGCCCGTCTGGCCGGAGTCAATGAGCGCAGCCAAGGCGAAGAAGTAGCGCCGCTTAAACGTGAACTGCAACAATGCATGCAAAACTACTTTGGCGTATTCCGTACCGGCGAATATATGCAAAAAGGCATTAAGCAACTCGCCGAACTACGTCCGCGTATTGAAAAGGTCAAAATTACCGATAAGTCGGGTGCGTTTAATACGGCACGTATTGAAGCGCTGGAACTGCAAAACTTATTGGAAGTGGCCGAAGCCACCGCCATTGCCGCAGAACACCGAACCGAATCACGCGGCGCACACGCCCGCGAAGATTATGAAGCGCGTGATGATGACAATTGGCTGTGCCACACCCTGTATTTCCCGCAGGAAAAACGGGTCGGCAAACGCGCGGTTAATCTTGCGCCGAAAACCGTTCCGATGTTTAAACCTAAAGTTCGCACTTATTGATTGAGTGGCTTAAAAATCATGGCTAGCCTTGGCAATACCTTAACCGTCAGCGTCTACCGCTATAACCCAGAAAAAGACAACGCGCCGCTAATGCAAGATTTCACGATTGAAATCGGCGGCAAAGATTTAATGGTGCTCGATGTATTGGCACTGATTAAAGAGCAGGATGAAGGTTTTTCTTACCGCCGTTCCTGCCGCGAAGGCGTTTGCGGTTCGGACGGCATGAATATCAGCGGCAAAAACGGTCTTGCTTGTATTACTCCCCTATCTTCGGTGGTTAAAAACAACAAACTGGTGATTCGCCCATTACCGGGGCTGCCGGTTATCCGCGATTTAGTCGTCGATATGAGCATCTTCTACAAGCAATATGAGAAGGTGCAGCCCTATTTGCAAAACGATACCCCGCCGCCCGCCATTGAACGCCTGCAATCCCCGGCTGAACGGGAAAAACTCGACGGCTTGTATGAGTGCATTCTGTGCGCCTGTTGCTCCACCTCTTGCCCATCGTTCTGGTGGAATCCGGATAAATTCTTAGGACCTGCGGCACTCTTGCAAGCCAACCGCTTTTTATCCGATAGCCGTGATACCCAAACGCAAGAACGCCTCGCCGCATTGGACGACCCGTTTAGCGTATTTCGCTGCCGCGGCATTATGAACTGCGTTAATGTCTGCCCGAAAGGCTTAAACCCCACCAAAGCCATTGGTCATGTACGCAATATGCTGCTGCAAAGCGGGACTTAAATAACGACAGAGGAATAGACCCTGGTTTTATATTCACTGTCTTTATTTAAGTGCTTTTGGGGTGCTGCGATAATGAGGCATAATATTGAACAAAAGGAACAAAAGCGGCATTCTCGATTAGGTATTGCCTCATTTGTCTTAAGCCTGCTCGCTCCATTACTCTGCATTGGCAGCTTGATGATAATCGCCATCATGATGGGACATGCCAGCACACCAAGGCAAAAAGCACTGCAAGAGATCGTTGACGGATTATGGGAACCCGGATTAGCAGCGCTAATGTTGCTTGGACCCTTAATGCTGCCCGTGGCTTTACTATTGGGGATTACCGGTTTAATGCAGAAAAACCGTAAAAAAGCCTTTGCACTGACCGGTACGCTGATTTCGGCTGTGCTGATGTTATTGCCTTTTATCGGAATGGCATTTTTAGCGAACAATGCTCCTTGATCAAGACAAACCTTGGTCAGTGAAAATCGGTCGTGGATTCCTTTCTTGTGTAATTGTGCGGATAGTGCGCACGTCCTTGGCCAGGTCTTCCTCAAAGGTACTGTTTTCGCCTTGGTTCAAATCACCACCTCGACGCTTTTAGCCTCGTAGATGGCAAACCCCACTCTGCGGCAAAGCGCGGCAGCCACTCAAATGTCCAGTCCTTGCTTTTGCCGCTGATTTTATCGGTGGCTTGTGCTTTTGTTTGGCTTTACGATAGCACCTTTAATTTTTCGCCGCTTTGCTTCGTTTGGCAAGGCGCTGGTTGTTTGAGTTGAGATTAAATCCATGCAAGAAACCACCATGCAGCGCCTGTGGGACAGCGCTTACCTTTCCGGCGGCAATGCGGACTACGTCGAGGCGCTCTACGAGCGCTACCTGCACGACCCCAACAGCGTGCCGGAAGAGTGGCGCAGTCACTTTCAAAAGCTGCCCGCGCAAACCGGCGAGGTGCAAGCACCGGCCAATGATGTGGCGCATTCAACCATCCGCGAGCAATTTGTTTTGCTCGCCAAAAATCAGCGCCGCGCCAAGCCGGTTTCCGCCACCAGCGTCAGCAGCGAGCACGAGAAAAAACAGGTTGAAGTGCTACGGCTGATTCAGGCCTTTCGTATTCGCGGTCATCAGGCGGCGCAGCTTGACCCATTAGGCTTGTGGCAGCGCCTTGCGCCGGATGATTTAGCCATCGAACATTACGCTTTGACCCGTGCGGATCTGGACACTCGATTTCGCACCGGCGGCCTTTATATCGGCGAGAAAGAAGCAAGTTTGCGCGATATTCACCAAGCGCTTAAAGAAACCTACTGCCGCACACTGGGTGCGGAATTTATGCACATTGTCGATTCCACGCAGCGCCACTGGTTCGCGCAGCGACTGGAAAGCGTGCGCAGTGCGCCCAAATTGTCCGCAACGACCCAAGCGCACTTGCTGGAACGCTTAACCGCCGCCGAAGGATTGGAAAAATACCTGGGCACCAAATACCCCGGCACCAAGCGCTTTGGTCTGGAAGGCGGTGAGAGTTTAATTCCGCTGCTCGATGAGATCATCCAGCGCAGCGGCGGCTACGGCGTGCGCGAAATCGTGATCGGTATGGCGCACCGTGGGCGGCTGAATGTGCTGGTTAATATTCTGGGGAAAAATCCGCGCGAACTGTTTGACGAGTTCGAGGGCAAGCAAACCGAAGGTTTAACGTCCGGTGACGTGAAATACCACCAGGGCTTTTCCTCTAATGTGATGACCTCAGGCAGCGAAGTGCATCTGGCGCTTGCCTTTAATCCGTCGCATCTTGAGATTGTCTCACCGGTGGTGGAAGGCTCGGTACGCGCCCGCCAAGACCGCCGCAATGACGCCGTCGGCGATAAAGTGCTGCCGATTGCCATTCACGGCGACGCGGCTTTTGCCGGACAAGGCGTGGTGATGGAAACCCTGCAAATGTCGCAAACGCGCGGCTATAAAACGGGCGGCACTATCCATATCGTGATCAATAACCAAGTCGGCTTTACCACCAGCCGTGCCGATGATGCGCGTTCGACCGAATACGCAACCGACGTCGCCAAAATGATCCAGGCGCCGATATTGCACGTAAACGGTGACGACCCGGAAGCGGTACTGTTCGCCACGCAAATAGCGGTGGACTACCGCATGCAGTTTAAGCGCGACATCGTGATTGACCTCGTCTGCTACCGCCGCCGTGGGCATAACGAGGCGGATGAACCCTCCGGCACGCAGCCGCTTATGTACCAACAAATTGCCAAGCAGCGCTCTACCCGCGAACTGTACGCCGATTTATTGGTTAAACGCGGCACGCTCACAGAAGATGAGATCACCGCCAAGATTGAGGACTACCGCTGCGCACTGGATAACGGCCAGCACGTGGTAAAAAGCTTGGTCAAACAGCCCTCGGAGGAGCTTTTTGTCGATTGGAAGCCCTATCTGGGACACGCCTGGACCGCGCGGCACGACACCCGCTTTAACCTAAAAACCTTGCAGGAACTGGCCGGCAAACTGCTGCAAGTGCCCGAAGGCTTCGTACTGCAGCGCCAGGTCGCCAAAGTGATGGAAGACCGCGCCAAAATGACCGCCGGTGCCTTGCCGATTAACTGGGGCTACGCGGAAAACCTCGCCTACGCCACCTTGCTGCACGAAGGCCATCCGGTACGCATGACCGGTCAAGATATTGGCCGCGGCACCTTCTCGCACCGTCACGCGCAATTGCACAGCCAAAAAGACGGGCAAATTTACCTGCCGTTGCAGCACCTGTTTGACGGGCAACCGGCCTTCTCGCTGTACGACTCGTTTTTATCGGAAGAAGCGGTGCTGGGCTTTGAATACGGCTACGCGACCACCACGCCCGGTGCCTTGGTGCTTTGGGAGGCGCAGTTCGGCGACTTTGCCAACGGCGCACAGGTCGTCTTCGATCAATTTATCAGCAGCGGCGAACACAAATGGGGCAGGCTTTGCGGCTTAACCGTACTGCTGCCGCACGGCTTTGAAGGGCAAGGGCCAGAGCACAGTTCCGCGCGTTTGGAGCGTTACCTGCAACTCTGTGCCGAGCACAACATGCAAGTGTGCATGCCGACCACGCCGGCGCAGGTCTACCATATGCTGCGTCGTCAGGTCATCCGCCCGCTGCGCAAGCCCTTGATTGCGCTTACCCCAAAATCCCTGCTGCGCCACCCGCTTGCCGTCTCCACGCTGGAAGAATTGGCCGAAGGCGCATTCCAAACCGTGATTGGCGAGATTGACCCGCTGCCGGCGAAAAAAGTCGAACGGCTGATTTTGTGCAGCGGCAAGGTCTACTACGACCTGCTCAGCAAACGCCGCGCAGAAAACCGCGAAGACATCGCCATCGTACGTATTGAACAGCTTTACCCGTTTCCGGCGGACGATCTGGCCGAAGTGCTCGCGCCCTACACTCAGCTTAAGCACCTGATTTGGTGCCAGGAAGAGCCGATGAACCAAGGTGCCTGGTATTGCAGCCAGCATCATATGCGCCGCGCTGCCAGTGCCCATAAAAATAAACTCAATTTGGAATACGCAGGCCGCGAAGGCTCCGCCGCCCCCGCCTGCGGCTACGCTTCCATGCATGCGCAACAGCAAGAGAAGTTGTTGCAGGATGCGTTTACCTTGTAGCGGCAGGTGCCGGCAATGACGATGAACAGGAAAGGGTGCTTTAACTCATCTCTCCCATTGATGGGAGAGGGGGCGAGGGGCATAGTCCGCGCGGGGCTTTTCACCCTGCTTGCCTTAACAACCCATGCGGTTGCTGATGAGGCACTGCTATCCCAACAACTCGCCGCCTGTTCTTTGCAAGAAAACGAAAAGCAACGTCTCGCCTGCTATGACCTGCTGGCTTTAAATCTTAAAACGGCCGAAAAACCAGTAGGCAGCGCGGGCAGCGAACCCATCAATGAAGACAATGCCTTGTTTAAATTATCCTGCGCTTATTTCGCCAAGGATTGTTGAGTCATCAGGTCTCTATTTCCTATCTTAAAAAAGAGGGCTCATGCAAAATCCTTATATTGCCCGCACGACACTTTTCTCCGGGGAAACAGTGACCGCTCTATTTAACACTGAAGGCGCTGATATTGCCTTCTCCGACATCCGCAAAGCCTGCAACGGGTAGCTTATCTGCGATAATGACCCCGTTCCCCTCCCACTTAAAGACCGCATAGCAAGGAACCTGAAACTCAAATGGCCATTCCCATTAAAGCCCCTGCTTTTCCCGAATCAGTTGCCGATGGCAGCATTGCCACTTGGTATAAAAAGCCGGGCGATGCCGTTAAGCGTGATGAACTGTTGGTGGATATTGAAACCGACAAAGTCGTCATGGAAGTGCTCGCCGAAGCCGATGGCGTGCTGGGCGAAATCCACAAGCACGAAGGCGATACCGTGTTAAGCGGCGAACATCTGGGCAGCTTAAATGAAGGCGCGAGCGCCGCGCCGCCGCCCGCCGCCACGGCTTCTGCCGCGTCGGCGGCACAAACGGGAAGTGGTGCCGGTCAAGCAGAAGCCCTGCTTTCCCCCGCCGCGCGTAAACTCGTTTTAGAACACGGCTTGTCTGCCGAAACGCTCCAAGGCAGCGGCAAAGACGGGCGCATTACCAAGGAAGATGTGCTCGCGGCTATCCAGTCCGGCGCGAAGTCGCCGCCCGCCGCCCCCGAGAAAGCGCCTGCGGCCGCCGCCGATGCGCCACTGTTTGCCCAAGGCGAGCGGGTAGAAAAGCGCGTGCCAATGACCCGTCTGCGTGCCAAAGTCGCCGAGCGTCTGGTAGAGGCGCAGTCCTCAATGGCGATGTTGACCACTTTTAACGAGGTCAATATGCAGCCGATTATGGCGCTGCGCAGTAAATACAAGGATTTGTTCGAGAAAAAACACGACGGCGTGCGCTTGGGCTTTATGTCGTTTTTCGTCAAGGCGGCGGTGGAAGCGCTCAAACGCCAGCCTGGCGTTAATGCCTCCATCGACGGTAACGATATTGTCTACCACGGCTATCAGGATATTGGCGTGGCGGTTTCCAGCGACCGTGGACTGGTCGTGCCGGTGCTGCGCAATGCCGAGCAAATGAGCCTTGCAGAAATTGAAGGCGGTATCGCCAATTTCGGCAAAAAAGCGCGCGATGGCAAGCTCTCCATTGAGGAAATGCAAGGCGGCACCTTTACCATCTCCAACGGCGGCGTGTTCGGTTCGCTGCTCTCCACGCCCATCGTCAATCCGCCGCAAACGGCTATTTTGGGCATGCACAAAATCCAGGAACGGCCCATGGCGGTCAACGGCCAAGTGGTTATCTTGCCGATGATGTACCTTGCGCTGTCTTATGACCACCGCCTGATTGACGGCAAAGAAGCGGTAACGTTCTTGGTTACGATTAAAGACCTGCTGGAAGACCCGGCGCGTTTGTTGCTGGATATTTGAGGACAAGTCATGAAAAAGTTTGATGTAGTAGTCATTGGGGCAGGCCCTGGCGGTTATGTCGCCGCGATTAAAGCCGCGCAATTGGGGCTTAAAACCGCCTGTGTCGAAAAATACCAAGACAAGGACGGCAAAACCGCATTAGGCGGCACTTGCCTTAATGTTGGCTGTATTCCGTCCAAAGCCCTGCTGGACAGTTCGTGGAAATACCACGAAGCCGAAACCGCCTTTAAAGCGCACGGCATTGAAGCCAAAGGGTTAAGCATTGACGTACCGGCCATGATTGCGCGCAAAGCGCAAATCGTTAAAAACCTCACCGGCGGCATTGCCGGGTTGTTTAAAGCCAATGGCGTAACGCTGGTCGAAGGTCATGGCAAGTTGCTGTCCGGCAAACGTGTCGAAGTCACTTGTGGCGATAGCAGTCAAGTGCTGGAAGCCGAAAACGTGATTATTGCCGCAGGTTCCGCACCGGTGGAAATTCCCCCCGCGCCGGTTGACCAAGAGGTTATCGTCGATTCGAGCGGTGCGCTGGAATTTCAATCCGTGCCGAAAAAACTGGGCGTGATTGGCGCAGGCGTGATTGGCTTGGAGCTGGGTTCGGTCTGGGCGCGTTTGGGCGCAGAAGTCACGGTGATTGAGGCGCTGGATAAATTCCTCCCGGCCGCCGATGAAGCGGTTGCCAAAGAAGCGCAAAAAGTGCTCAGCAAACAAGGGCTTAATATCCGCTTGGGCGCTCGCGTGATGGGCACGCAAGTGAAGAAAAAACAGGTCACGGTCAGCTTTACCGATGCAAACGGCGAGCAAAGCGAAGTCTTTGACAAGCTGATTGTCGCCGTTGGCCGCCGTCCAGTGACGGCCGACCTGCTCGCTGCCGACAGCGGCGTCACGCTGGATGAACGCGGCTTTATCTTTGTTGACGACCACTGCCGCACCAGCGTGCCGGGCGTTTATGCGATTGGTGACGTGGTACGCGGCGCCATGCTGGCGCACAAAGCCTCGGAAGAGGGTGTGATGGTCGCCGAACGTATAGCCGGTCACAAAGCGCAGATGAACTACGAGCTGATTCCTTCGGTGATTTACACCCATCCAGAGATTGCTTGGGTCGGCAAAAGCGAACAGCAGCTTAAAGCCGAAGGCGTAGCGGTCAATGTGGGCAGCTTCCCGTTTGCCGCCAGTGGCCGTGCAATGGCCGCCGGTGAAAGCGCAGGCTTTGTCAAAATCATTGCCGATGCCGAAACCGACCGCGTGTTGGGCGTGCACGTTATTGGCCCGTCCGCGGCGGAGTTGGTGCAGCAGGGCGCGATTGCCATGGAATTTGGCAGCAGCGCCGAAGATTTGGGATTGATGGTGTTCTCCCACCCGACGCTATCTGAAGCCCTGCACGAAGCCGCGCTGGCGGTAAACGGCGGTGCCATCCATATCGCCAATCGCAAAAAACGCTAAAAGCCTTCGCCCGTAAGACAAAACTTGCGGGCGAAATTAGGGTCTGTTCCCGTTTCAAACGCGAGCCGCGCTGCTGCTCAAAATTTCGCCAGACTAGGCGCAGCATGCAGGCAATGTGCACAACCTTGACAAATGCTGCAACAACGTATGGCGAAATTTTGGGCGCAGCCCGAAGGGACGGGGCAGATTTTTCGCGCTGCTGTGTTGCTCGTCGCTCATTTGCAATAGCAAACTTCGCTTCTCGCGCCTTGCCGCGCGAAAAATCTGCCTTCGTCGCGGCCACGTTTGAAACGGGAACAGACCCTGGTCGGGAAAACCGTAAAAAAACAGTAAATAACGCTTGCCAGAGTGCCATTACCCCACTAGAATGCGCACCCACACTGGGACGGGGTGATTAGCTCAGCCGGTAGAGCATCTGCCTTACAAGCAGGGGGTCGGCGGTTCGAACCCGTCATCACCCACCATTTCAGTGCCTCGCAGCGGTAGTTCAGTCGGTTAGAATACCGGCCTGTCACGCCGGGGGTCGCGGGTTCGAGTCCCGTCCGCTGCGCCACTTTAAAAGCCCTGCTTTGCAGGGCTTTTTTATTGCTATGGATTTTCCAGCCAGTATTGCAGTTGCTTAGGATCCGCAAACTGAAAGTCCGCGCCCCAATCTGCGGGGTTATCTTCAGCCTGGATATAGCCCCAGAGCGCTGCGGCAGTGAGCATGCCTGCTGCAATACCGGCTTCAATATCACGGCGGTCGTCGCCGATATAGAGCACGCCTCTTGCGGGCAGTTTAAGTTGCTTACAGGCGAGCAGCAGCATATCCGGCGCGGGTTTGGGATTTGCCACGTGGTCGGGGCAGAGCAGCACGGCGGCGCGTTGGCTTAAGGCCAGTTGCTGCATAATGGGTGCGGCATAACACAGTGGTTTGTTGGTCGCCACGCCCCAAGGCAAACCACGTTGCTCAATCGTCTTAAGTAGCGAGGCAATACCCTCAAACGGGCGGGTCAATAGCGCGCACTGGTTTTGGTAGCGCTGCAAAAAATCGGCGCGAAGGGTTTCTAATTCGCCGCTTTCAGGCGATAGGCTAAAAGCGGCGCAGAGCATGGCCTGTGCGCCGCCGGAAATCACTTCACGTAGACGATTTTCCGCAAGCGGCGGTAAATCGCGTTCCGCGCGCATGTTTTGCAAAATGGCGATAAAGTCTGGCGCACTGTCCAAGAGCGTGCCGTCCATATCGAACAAAACGGCATCGATGCGCATCAGGCTAGCCTTTGTGCCGCCAGCAGATAGTTCACTGAAGCATCCTGATTGATGCTGTAGCGGCGGCTCAGCGGGTTATAGCCAAGACCGCTGATGTCGGTGACTTCAAGCCTGGCAGCGCGGCACCAGGTGCCGAGTTCGGACGGGCGGATGAGTTTGCGGTATTCGTGCGTGCCACGCGGCAGCAGACGCAGCAGGTATTCCGCACCGACTATGGCAAACAGAAAGGCTTTGGCGTTGCGGTTGATGGAGGAAAAAAATACCTGTCCGCCCGGGCGCACCAACTGCGCACAAGCTTCGACCACCGAGAGCGGGTCTGGTACGTGTTCGAGCATCTCAAGACAGGTGACGACATCAAAAGCAGCAGGCTGTTCAGCCGCCAGTGCTTCGGCGGTGATTTGCCGGTAGTTAACCGATACGCCGGATTCCAATTGGTGCAGACGCGCGACCGCCAGCGGCGCTTCGCCCATATCAATACCGCTCACTTGTGCGCCGCGTTGCGCCATCGCCTCGCTTAATAGACCGCCGCCGCAACCTACGTCCAGCACGGTTTTACCGGCAAGCTGGGCGCGTTCGTCAATCCAGTTCACGCGCAGCGGATTAATGTCATGCAGCGGCTTAAATTCGCTCTCGGCATCCCACCAACGGTGCGCGAGCGCGTCAAACTTGGCGATTTCCGCACGGTCCACATTGTTCATGGCGCCTCCTTCTGCGGGACAAAAAACGGCAGTTTATAGGGCAATGGCGGGGATGTCCCAAGCTAGCGCAGCGCCGGAGCGGAAAATCCCATCCACAGCGCCAGTCGTTCGGCGACGCTGGTGCCGAGGCCGCGGCTTAGGCGTTCCAAGGGGCTGGGTTGACGGGTGAAGTCTTGGATGTTTTCTTCTTTGATCACTTCACGGGCGACAAAACTGGTGCTACCAAGGCCGTCGATCAAGCCCAGCTCAAGCGCTTGTTCACCCGACCAAATCAGGCCGGAGAACAGTTCTGGATGCTCATCGGCTTTAAGTCGCTCGCCGCGTCCGGCTTTGACGCTGTCGATAAATTGCTGGTGAACCGTGCCTAAAACCTGTTGCCAGAAGCGGGTTTCATCTTCACGCTGCGGGCTAAAGGCGTCGAGGAAGGCTTTGTGCTCGCCGGAAGTGTAGGTGCGCCGCTCGATACCGAGTTTTTCCATGCCACCGACAAAGCCAAAGCCCGCCGCCGTAACGCCGATGGAGCCCACCAGGCTCGCTTTGTCGGCGTAGATGGCATCGGCGGCGCTGGCGATATAGTAGGCACCGGATGCGCCGAGGTCGGTAATCACCGCGTAGAGTTTGGTATCCGGGTGTTCGCCACGCAGGCGGCGGATTTCGTCGTAGATATAGCCGGACTGCACGGGGCTGCCGCCGGGGCTGTTGATGCGCAGTACGATGCCTTTGGTGTTTTTGTCGGCAAAGGCATTGCGCAAACTGCCGACGATATTGTCGGCGCTGGCCTGTTCACTGCTGTCAATCATGCCTTTGAGTTCAATCACCGCCGTGTGTGCGCCGCCTTTGCCGCCTGCGCCGCTGGGCAAATTCATTTGTGGGGAAAACACCAGCAGCACGCCGATTAAGTAAATAAAAGTCAGCGATTTGAAGAAGATGCCCCAGCGGCGTGAACGCTTTTGCTCCTGCACGCCTGCCAGCAAGACTTTTTCCAGCAGTTGCCAGCTTTTGTCATTGCTATCTTTGACTTCTTTGACTTCCTTCCATGCCTCTTTCCCGCCTTCCATTAGTTGCTCCCAAAGCATAAGGATGATTAAAACTGCGGATTGTAGCGGTGAATATCAGTCGCTGCTCGTCTGTTCGGTAAGACGCTGCAAAGCGTTTTGCCAGGGCGCATCGGGCGGTGCTTCAAGCTCAAGCGTGCCGCCTTGCGGCAATGGCAGGCGCAGCCTAAAGGCGTGCAGAAACAGGCGTTTGCCACCCAGGGCGCGGATTTGTGCGGTAAAGCCCGCGTCGCCGTATTTATCGTCACCTGCTATCGGGTGTCCGGCGTGTTGCGCATGGACGCGGATTTGGTGGGTGCGGCCAGTAATCGGGCGGGCTTCAATCAAAGTGGCTAAATCGGCAAAGCGCTCAATAACGTTAAAGCGCGTCAGTGCCGGTTTGCCTTCGCTTCGTACTTGCACCATGCGCTCGCCGGAGAGCCGCGTATTTTTCAAAAGCGGCACCGCGATTTGC
Source organism: Ventosimonas gracilis (assembly GCF_001580025.1). GTDB lineage: Bacteria > Pseudomonadota > Gammaproteobacteria > Pseudomonadales > Pseudomonadaceae > Ventosimonas > Ventosimonas gracilis. The sequence continues at coordinate 25,439 of NZ_LSZO01000124.1, forward strand.
TTGAGCGAAGCGGGAAAATCGCCCTTTACCAATGCCAGATAGCGCTTATCCACTTGCCCATTCGGCAATTCGCCGCGCAGCGCCTGGTGCAGATGGCGCAGCAGGCTGCGTTTTTTGGCGATCAACAACAGGCCGGAGGTATCACGGTCAAGCCGGTGCACCAATTCCAGTGCTTTGCAATCCGGGCGCAATTGGCGCAGTGCCTCAATGACGCCGTAATTCAGACCGCTGCCGCCGTGTACGGCAATGCCGCAGGGTTTATTGAGCACAATCAGGCCGCTGTCTTCATGGATAATGGCCGCTTCCAAGCGCTCAAGCAGCCCTTTTGCCAAGGGCGCCGGTTCATCCGCTGCTGGCAGGCGCAGCGGCGGCAGGCGCAGCCTGTCACCGGCTTTAAGGCGATATTCGGGCTTGATGCGGCCTTTATTCACGCGCACTTCGCCGCTTCTTAAGATGCGGTAAATCAATGGGCGCGGCGCGCCTTTTAAGCGGCTGAGCAGGAAGTTATCGATGCGTTGTCCGGCAAATTCTGCGCTGATGTCTAGCCACAGGACGGATGGCGCGACGCGGGTATCAGTGGTCATCGGCGAATAATACTGCATTGAGCCATTTACAAAAAACGGCTACAATCCCCAGCTTGCTGTTGATGACGGTAAGCGCTATTTAACGCAAGATTGAAAAACGCACAGCCCGGCGCTCACCGATGGGTATCAGGCGCTTGGGCGATGCCTAACATGATTGGATTATCAGGCACGGCGCAAGATGTGCGCACGGGCTTATCAACCATCTGCAATGGATAGCGCAGGTGGCAATGGATTTTCAGTAATTCTGTGCAGGTGGAGATGCACGGCTTTTAAGTTTGTGTCGATAGTGTCCACAACTTAAAAGCCGATTCCTCCTCCTGTTTAAAAAAGTGCTTGATGCTCCAAAACTTGGAGACGTTGGTCGCGGCTCGGCTGATAAAACCTGCGCCGCTTGACACAGAAAACCGCCGCAAGCGGTCTCTGACGCGCACCTGCACCGGATGGGAAAGTCTTGTGTGCCACCTGTGGTTTCCGTCGCTTTAAGGAAACTACAACCCCATGAAAAGAATGCTGATTAACGCAACCCAACCGGAAGAGTTGCGTGTTGCGCTGGTAGACGGGCAACGGCTGTACGACTTGGATATTGAATCCGGTGCACGCGAGCAAAAAAAAGCCAATATCTACAAAGGCCGCATTGCGCGCATTGAACCCAGTCTGGAAGCCGCTTTTGTCGATTTTGGCGCGGAACGCCACGGCTTTTTGTCGCTGAAAGAAGTCTCGCGCGAATACTTTAAAAAATCCCCCGATGGCGGGCGCGTCAATATCCGCGAGGTGTTAAGCGAAGGCCAAGAGATTATCGTTCAGGTGGATAAAGAAGAACGCGGCAATAAGGGCGCGGCGCTCACCACCTTTATCAGCCTGGCCGGACGCTATCTGGTGCTGATGCCGAACAACCCGCGTGCCGGCGGTATTTCCAGGCGCATCGAAGGCGACGAGCGGCGCGAGCTGCGCGAAGCGCTGGACAGCCTCAACGTGCCTGCCGACATGGGCTTGATTGTGCGCACCGCCGGTATTGGCCGCTCCAGCGATGAAATGCAGCAGGATTTGGACTACCTGTTGCAACTGTGGAACGCCATCAAGGAAGCTGCGGAAAGCCAAAAAGCGCCGTTTCTGATTTATCAGGAATCCAACGTCATCATCCGTGCCATCCGCGACTATTTACGCCAGGACATCGGCGAAGTGCTGATTGACAGCACCCACGCGCAAGAAGAAGCGCTCGCCTTTGTCCAGCAGGTGATGCCGCAGTACAGCAGCAAAATCAAGCTGTACGATGACAGCGTGCCGCTGTTTAACCGCTTCCAGATTGAAAGCCAGATAGAAACCGCCTTTCAGCGCGAAGTAGAACTGCCCTCCGGCGGCTCGATTGTGATTGATCCGACCGAAGCGCTGGTTTCCATCGACATCAACTCAGCGCGTGCCACGCGCGGCAACGATATTGAAGAAACCGCGCTGCAAACCAACCTTGAAGCCGCCGAAGAAATCGCCCGCCAACTCAGGCTGCGCGATATTGGCGGGCTGATTGTGATCGACTTTATCGATATGAACGCCCCGCGCAACCAACGCGCGGTGGAAGACCGCATGCGCGAAGCGCTGGATGCCGACCGTGCGCGCGTGCAAATTGGCCGTATCTCGCGCTTTGGCTTGCTGGAAATGTCGCGCCAGCGGCTGCGCCCGTCCTTGCGCGAAACCAGCGGCATTGTCTGCCCGCGCTGCAACGGGCAGGGCGTTATCCGCGATGTGGAATCCCTCTCGCTCGCCATTTTGCGGCTGATCGAAGAAGAAGCGCTGAAAGACCGCACCGCCGAAGTCCGCGCGCGTGTGCCCATTCCGGTGGCCGCTTTTTTGCTCAATGAAAAACGCAACGGGCTGACCAAAATCGAACTGCGCTGCCGCACGCGCATTCTGATTTTGCCGACCGAACAACTGGAAACCCCGCACTTTGAAGTGCAGCGTCTGCGCGACGACAGCCCGGAGGCTTCCAATGCCCAATTAAGCTACGAAATCAGCGGCAGCGAGGAGGTCGAGGCCGACGATTCGGTCAGCGCCACGCGCACGCTGGTGCGCCAGGAGGCGGCGATTAAATCCGTGCCGCGCCCACCCGCCGGCACTAGCGCAGCGCCTGCTCGCGAGCCAAGCAGCGCGCCAGAGACTGTCAGCAAACCCGCATCGGGCGGGCTGATTAAAGGCTTGGTGCGTTCGCTGGTCTCCCTGTTTGCATCGGAAGAACAGCCAAAATCCAGCACACAGACCCCGTCACCGGCAAGCGGCGAGCGGCCGCGCAACGCCGAGCGGCGCTCGGCACGTCCGCAAAATGGCGCTCGCCGTCGTGAAGAAGCGCGTGATAGCCGCGAAGCACGCGAGCCGCGCAAACCCCGTCCAGCGCGCGAGCAACAAGAAGAAACAGTAAGCCACCGCCGTCATGAACGCACCGCGCGAGAAGAAGCCCCGGTACGTGAACTGCGTCCAGCGCTCCCCGCCGCAGAAAGCGAGGTCACCCCAGTCGTCGTGCGCGAAGCCAAATCACGTGAAGAGCGCCCGGCTCGTCCGCCCCGTGGGCCTCGCCCGCCGCGTAATCTGCCGGAGGTAGAATCCTCGTCGGCCGCCATCAGTGAGGATGAACCGCTGGAGGCGAACGAAGCGAGTACTGTTGCGGATAATCGCGAAACCAGCGAGCGGCCACAGCGTCGCACCCGCGGCCAGCGCCGCCGCAGCAACCGCAGCGAGCGCCAGCAAACTGCGCCCGGCTGGCAAAGTCCCGCCGCACAAGCCGAAGCACAAACCAGCAGCGAAGCCCCCGAGCAGGAACACGAGCCGGTTATCGTGCGCATTATCAATCCACATGACGATACGCCCGCATCTGCCGTGCTGATTGAGCCGCTCGAAGGGCAGGCGGATCAAGCACCGGTCGCCGTGGTAATGGATGAAAACAACCCGGCGCAACCACGGGGGGCGGAGGAACTGCCTGCTGAAACCGCAATAGAGCGCCCAGCGCCCGCCGATCTTATCGAGCCTGAAACCGATAGCGCTAAGGCGTTGCCCGCTGCTGTTGAAGCGCAAACGCCGCCACCAGTAGAAGCGGTGATAGCCGCCGTGCAAGAGGAGGTCGCAGCTGAACCCATTCGCCCGGCGCCACAAAACAGCATAGGGGATGCGCCCAAACGTGCGCCCAACGACCCGCGCGAAGTGCGCCGCCGAATGGAAGCCGAGCGCAAAAAGCAGGCCGTCCATGCACCGGCGACCCCCTCCTTAAGCCAAGAGCAGGGTAATAAGCCACCCTTGCAAGCGTCCGAAAAAGCCTCGCTGGCCCGTGCGATTACCGAAGCCGTGTTGCATATCGACAGCGCCCGCCCACCCCTGCACAGCATCAGCGAACCCGCACCCGTGCGGGCAGAAGCCGCTGAGATGCCGGTTAGCGTTGAGACTGAAGCGGTCAAATCGTAGCGCCGCTCCGGCAACCCCTCTCCCGCAAGCGGGTGAGGGGAGCAGACCCTAAGGCTTTAGCGCTATCGCCTGCTCAATCACGTGCTGCAACTTTTCGTCATCCGGCTTGGTGCGGCTGGCGAAGCTCGCCAATACCTTGCCTTGCGGACTGACCACGTATTTGTAGAAGTTCCAGCGCGGGGCGCTGCTTTGTGCGGTTAATTGCTTAAACAATGGGGTGGCTGACTCGCCGGTGACGGGCTGCGGTTCGGTCATGGTGAAGGTAACACCGTAGTTGACGTAGCAAACTTCGGCGGTTTTGTTAAGGTCGGGGTCTTCTTGGTTAAAGTCGTTGGACGGTACGCCAATCACTTCCAAGCCTTGGTCTTTGTATTTTTGATAGAGCGCTTCCAAGCCTGCAAATTGTGGGGTAAAACCGCAGTGGCTTGCTGTATTGACGATAAGCAGTGGTTTACCGGCAAACTGGCACAGGTCAATGAGTTCATTGCTGCGCAGTTTGGGCAGTTCGCCTTGTAGGGTAATTGGGCAGTCTGCACCAAAAACCGGGCCGCCGATAGAGGCCAGTAGCATGGCGAGCAGGGAGCGAATTTTCATGGCCTTTTTCTTGTGTGAAGGAAAAAGGCAACCCTACGCCGACTGCAAGGCGAGGGCAAGCAGGTTTGCTTGCCCTCGCCCATAAAAAATGGGCGAGGGGAGGGTGCTTTTATTCCTCGCTGATTTGTCCCATTGCCGTCGTGTTAAAGCCGCCATCGACGTAGAGGATTTCGCCGCTGATGCCGGAGGCTAAATCGGAGCAGAGAAAAGCCCCGGCATTGCCGACTTCTTCAATGGAGACATTGCGCCTAAGCGGCGTTTGCGCTTCGTTGGCGGCCAGCATCTTGCGGAAGTTTTTAATGCCGGAAGCCGCCAGCGTGCGGATGGGGCCGGCGGAAATAGCATTGACGCGCGTGCCAGAAGGGCCAAGGCTGCTGGCGAGATAACGCACGCCTGCTTCCAAGCTCGCCTTGGCCAGCCCCATCACGTTGTAGTTGGGCATGGTGCGCTCAGCGCCCAGATAGGAGAGCGTCAGCAGGCTGCCGTTTCTGCCTTGCATGAGATCACGACCGGCGCGAGCGAGGGCGACAAAGCTATAGCTGCTGATGTCGTGCGCGATACGAAAACCTTCGCGGCTGGTGACTTCGGTAAAGTCTCCATCCAGTTGGTCGCCGGGGGCAAAGCCGACTGAATGGACGATGCCGTCCAGTCCGTCCCAATGCTGCGACAAGGCTTTAAATACCTGCTCAATATCGCTGTCGCTCGCTACATCACAGGGAAAGCACAAGTTTGCTGAAGAACCCCAATCGCTGGCAAACCCTTCCACGCGACCTTTGAGCTTGTCGTTTTGATAAGTAAAGGCAAGCTCAGCACCTTCGCGGTGCATGGCGGCGGCAATGCCGGAGGCAATGGACAGTTTGCTGGCTACGCCAACAATCAAAATGCGTTTACCACTTAAAAAACCCATAAGGGACACTCCTTTTTTAAATTCACGATTTAATTTGCGTCGTCACTTCGCGCCACCAAGTGCGCATCAGTACAAGGATGCAGGCGAGCATCAGCCCGCCCAGCAAGGAGATCGCCGCAACCCGCGCAAAGCGCGTGGTCGGTGCGTTGGGCTTAACCCACTGGCGGCTGCTTTTTTGATAGAGATTGGCCGAAAAATCAGAAAAAGTGCCGCACATCATAGCGTTTAAACGGGAGCAGAGAAAGGATGGGAACGCCAGCCTTGTTATGATTGGTGCCTTTTTTATCCCTGAGAAACAAGATGGCCAAGGCCAAACGTATTTACGGCTGTAGCGAATGCGGCTCAACCTTTCCCAAATGGGCGGGGCAATGCCCCGATTGTGGTGCGTGGAATACGCTGGTTGAAACCTTGGAAACGTCCGCGCCGGTAAGCGGTGCCAGCGGCAAGCGCAGCGGTTGGACGGGCACTGTCGCTGAGGTTAAGACGCTTTCCGAAGTCAGCGTGCTACAAACGCCTCGATTTTCTACCCAGTCCAAGGAGCTTGACCGCGTGTTGGGCGGTGGTTTGGTGGATGGTTCGGTGGTACTGATTGGTGGCGATCCGGGCATCGGCAAGTCCACCATCTTGCTGCAAACCTTGTGCGCTTTGGCTGAGCAGCTTGCGGCGCTCTATGTCACCGGTGAAGAGTCGCAGCAGCAGGTCGCCATGCGCGCGCGCAGGCTGGAGTTACCACAAGAGCGCCTTAAGGTGATGACCGAAACCTGCATCGAAACCATTATTGCAACGGCCAAGCGCGAGCGTCCGCGAGTGATGGTGATTGACTCCATCCAGACCATTTTTACCGAACAGTTGCAGTCCGCGCCCGGCGGCGTTGCGCAAGTGCGCGAAAGCACCGCGCTGCTGGTGCGCTACGCCAAACAAAGCGGTACGGCGATATTTTTGGTCGGCCATGTCACTAAAGAGGGCGCACTGGCCGGGCCGCGCGTGCTTGAGCATATGGTCGATACCGTGCTCTATTTTGAGGGCGAGGCGGACGGCAGGCTGCGCCTGTTGCGCGCGGTAAAAAATCGCTTTGGCGCGGTCAATGAATTGGGCGTATTTGGCATGACCGACAAGGGCTTAAAAGAAGTCGCCAACCCATCGGCGATTTTTTTAACGCGCAGTGGTGGCGATGTGCCCGGCAGCGTGGTTATGGCGACTTGGGAAGGCACTCGCCCGCTGTTGGTCGAGGTGCAGGCGTTGGTCGATAGCAGTCACTTGGGCAATCCCAGACGGGTCAGCCTTGGCCTAGACCCCAACCGCCTTGCCATGTTGCTCGCCGTACTGCACCGGCACGGCGGCATTGCCAGCTACGACCAAGACGTTTTTTTAAACGTGGTCGGCGGGGTCAAAGTGCTGGAAACCGCCGCCGATTTGGCGTTGCTCGCGGCCGTGGTTTCCAGCCTGCATGCTAAGCCGCTGTCGCAGGATTTACTGGTGTTCGGCGAAGTCGGCTTATCCGGTGAAGTGCGCCCGGTACCAAGCGGTCAGGAGCGTTTAAAAGAAGCCGCCAAACACGGCTTTAAACGCGCCATCATCCCCAAAGCCAACGCGCCAAAAACCGCCCCGCCAGGCTTTACCCTGATACCAGTGACAAGACTTGGCGAGGCGTTGGAAGCATTGTTTGACTAGGGGCGACACGGCTCGTTCGCCTGCTTTGCTGGTTTTTTATCAACTGATTGATTAACCTTACAAATCTATTGCTTCTGCCTAAGAACTCTTATGAAACAAAACAACAGTTTTCTGCAACGCTTAACCCATCACCTGCCTTGGTTGTTGCTCGCCCTGATGGGCGGGGCAGCGCTTGGTGTGATTGCTTTGCGCCGTGGCGAGCCGATTAACGCGCTGTGGTTGGTCACTGCCGCGGTCGGCATTTATCTCGTCGCCTACCGTTATTACGCGTTATTTATCGCGCGGCGCGTGCTGGGCATTGATCCGACCCGCGCCACGCCCGCTGTGCTGAACAATGACGGGCTGGACTATGTGCCGACCAATCGCCATGTGCTGTTTGGTCATCACTTTGCTGCGATTGCCGGTGCCGGGCCGTTGGTGGGGCCGGTACTTGCCGCGCAAATGGGCTATCTGCCCGGCACGCTCTGGCTGATTGCGGGCGTAGTGCTGGCAGGGGCAGTGCAGGACTTTACCGTGTTGTTTTTCTCCAGCCGCCGTAATGCGCGTTCGCTCGGCGATATGGTGCGCGAGGAAATGGGGCGGGTGCCCGGCACGGTCGCGCTGTTTGGCTGCTTTATGATTATGGTGCTGCTGCTTGCGGTGCTCGCGCTGATTGTGGTCAAGGCGCTGGCGCAAAGCCCGTGGGGCATGTTTACCGTGATCGCCACCTTACCTATTGCGGTCTTTATGGGGCTGTATATGCGCTGGCTGCGGCCGGGGCGCATTGGCGAGATTTCGCTGATTGGCATTGCGCTGCTGCTTGCCTCCATCTGGCTGGGCGGCGTGGTGGCGGCAGACCCCATCTGGGGGCCGCGCTTTACCTTTAGCGGCGAGCAAATCACCTGGATGCTGATAGGTTACGGCTTTGTCGCCGCTGTGCTGCCGGTCTGGCTGATTTTGGCGCCGCGCGATTACCTATCGACCTTTTTGAAAGTCGGCACGATTTTGGGCTTGGCGATTGGCATTTTGATTGTTATGCCCGAGATGAAAATGCCCGCGCTTACCCAGTTTGTCGATGGCACAGGTCCTGTGTGGAAAGGCAGCCTGTTTCCGTTTCTCTTTATCACCATTGCCTGCGGCGCGGTATCGGGCTTTCACGCGCTGATTAGTTCCGGCACGACACCGAAGATGCTGGCGAATGAAGGCGATGCGCCCTACATCGGCTACGGCGGCATGCTGATGGAGTCCTTTGTCGCCATTATGGCGATGGTGGCTGCATCAGTGATTGAGCCTGGGCTGTACTTTGCCATGAACAGCCCGCCCGCCGTGGTCGGCGCGGACGTCACCAGCGCTGCGGCAACGATCAGCCAGTGGGGCTTTGTGATCAGTCCAGAGCAACTGACTGAAAGCGCGCGCGAGATTGGCGAAACCACCGTGCTAGCCCGCGCCGGTGGTGCGCCGACACTGGCGGTAGGCATTGCGCAAATCTTCCACAGTGTGCTGCCTGGGGAAAATACCATGGCGTTTTGGTATCACTTCGCCATTTTGTTCGAGGCGCTGTTTATTTTGACGGCGGTGGACGCCGGCACGCGCGCCGGACGCTTTATGTTGCAGGATTTGCTCGGCAACTTTGTTCCGGCCTTGCGCAATACCGAATCCTGGTTCGCCAATATGCTGGCGACCGCCGGTTGTGTCGGGCTTTGGGGCTGGTTGCTCTATCAAGGCGTGGTCGACCCGCTGGGTGGGGTCAATACACTGTGGCCGCTGTTTGGCATCTCCAACCAGATGCTTGCGGCGATTGCGCTGATGTTAGGTACTGTGCTGCTGTTTAAGGCCAAACGCCAGCGCTACGCTTGGGTCACTGCGTTGCCCGCGTTATGGCTGTTGATTTGCACCAGCAGCGCTGGATTGATCAAGTTGTTTGATACTAATCCTGCCGTGGGCTTTATCGCACTCGCGCATAAATACCAGGAGGCACTGTCGCAAGGCCTGTTGCTCGCTCCGGCGAAGAACGCGGCGCAAATGCACAGCATCGTTTTTAACGCTTACACCAACGCCGCATTGACCGTACTGTTTTTGTCCGTGGTGCTGTTTGTGCTGATTTACGCGGTAAAAACCTCGGTCAAAGCGCTTAGGCAAAGCGAGCGCAGTGATTGCGAGCTGCCTTGGCGGGCGCAAGCGGAGGCTGTTTGATATGGCAGGACTGCTGCACAGCTTAAGCAAAGGTTTACAGCAAACCGCGCATTTGATGGTGGGCATGCCGGATTACGACAACTATCTGCGGCATATGGCGGAAAAACATCCGGAACTGCCGGTAATGAGCCGCGAGGCATTTTTCCGCGAACGCCAGCAGGCACGCTACGGCGGCGGCAAGGGCAGTCCAGTTCGTTGCTGCTAAAAATCCAGGACAAGCCCCGAGCAGGGGCTTTTTCGCTACCATGCGTAGCTTTCGCCTTAAGATCATTGATGTGACCGAACGCTTAACCCTGCTGCGCCCGGATGATTGGCATATCCATCTGCGCGACGGCGAACTGCTGCCCTTTACCGTGGCTGATGCCGCCCGCGTATTTGCCCGTGCCATTGTGATGCCCAATCTGCTGCCGCCGGTCTGCACTGTGCAGCAGGCGGCGGCCTATCGGCAGCGTATTTTGGCGGCAAGACCCACCGGCAGTACGTTTGAGCCGCTGATGGTGCTTTATCTCACCGATAACACTTCGCCGGATGAAATCCGCAGCGCCAAGGCGAGCGGCTTTGTCCACGCCGCCAAGCTTTATCCGGCGGGCGCAACCACTCATTCCGCCGCTGGTGTCACGCAAATCGACCATATCTTTGCGGTGCTGGAAGTGATGAGCGAAGTGGGTCTGCCACTGTTGCTACACGGTGAAGTTACCCGAGCTGAGGTGGATATTTTTGACCGTGAAAAGCGCTTTATCGACGAGCAGTTAAGCCGCGTGGTTGAACGTTTTCCCGGCCTGAAAATCGTTTTTGAACATATCACCACGGCTGATGCGGCGGCTTTTGTTCGCGCGGCGCCGGATACGGTCGGCGCGACCATTACCGCGCATCATCTGCTGTACAACCGTAACCATATGCTCGCTGGCGGCATTCGCCCGCACTTTTATTGCCTTCCGATATTAAAACGTAATGTCCATCAAGAGGCTTTGCTGGATGCGGCGACCAGCGGCAATCCGAAGTTCTTTTTAGGCACGGATTCTGCCCCGCACGCCCGCCACACCAAAGAAACCGCCTGCGGCTGCGCCGGTTGCTACACGGCTTATGCGGCCATTGAACTGTACGCCGAGGCGTTTGAGCAGCGCGCTGCACTGGCTAAGCTCGAAGGCTTTGCCAGCCGCTTTGGCGCGGATTTTTACGGCTTGGCGCACAATCGCCAAACCATCACACTGGTGCGCGAACCCTGGACGGCACCCGCCATCCTGCCTTTTGACAGCCATTGCCTTATCCCGCTGCGTGCCGGGGAAACCCTAAATTGGCGCTTGTTGGAGCAGCCTTGTGACAGATGACTTCAAATCGCCGATAGCCGCACGTTTTCGCGGCTATCTGCCGGTCGTGGTGGACGTGGAAACCGGCGGCTTTAACAGTCAAACCGATGCACTCTTAGAAGTGGCCGCCACTTGCCTGGACATGGACGAAAGCGGCTTTTTATGCCCGGCGCACAGCTTGTTTTTCCGTGTCGAGCCTTTTGCCGGTGCCAATATCGAGCAGGCGGCGCTCGACTTTACCGGTATTCGCTTAGGCCATCCGCTGCGCATGGCGGTGGACGAAGAGCACGCGCTGAATGAGATATTTCGCAGCGTGCGCAAAGCGGTTAAATCCACAGGCTGTAAACGCGCGATTTTGGTCGGTCACAACAGCCATTTTGACCTCTCTTTCGTCAACGCGGCGGTCTTGCGCTGCGCCATTAAGCGTAACCCGTTTCACCCGTTTTCCAGCTTTGATACCGCAACCCTGGCCGGTCTTGCCTACGGGCAAACCGTGCTCGCCAAAGCCTGCGAAGCGGCGGGGATTGCTTTTGATAAAGAGCAAGCGCATTCGGCGCGTTACGACACGGAAAAAACCGCCGAACTGTTCTGCGCGGTGGTCAATCGCTGGAAGGAATTGGGCGGCTGGCTGGACGGTGAATAACCGACCACAATAACCGACAACAAAGCAAAGAATACGAAGCAGCATCAAACAATCTTTGACAAGCATTCGCAATATCACTAGTATCGCGGCTATCCGTTTAGTTAGCCGCGAACTGCCATGTACGTTTGTCTCTGCCAAGGCGTTACCGACAACCAAATCCGCCAAGCGGTGCACCAAGGCTGCGCCAATTTTCGTGAACTGCGTAGCCGCTTGGGCGTTGCCAGCCAATGCGGCAAATGTGCGCGCAGCGCCAAACAGCTGCTGCGCGAAACCCAACGCGAAATCGCCGCCGAACAATCGGCTTCCAGCAGCCTGTTTTTTGCACTTGCCTAAAGGACTTGTCACAGACTGAAACGCCCGCCATGCAGCGGGCGTTTTGCGTTTTAAGACCTTGCCTTCTTCCATAAAAGGGCGACGGGTGGAGCTAGTAAGCGCCTTCCGTAGTCACGCGGCTGTTGCCGTTCACGCTCATGATGCGCACGCGGTCGCCGACGCGGAAAATCTCGTCTTTCTCGACCTGTTGCACATAGGCTCGCACTGCACCGTTGTCCTCGCGCACAGTAATTTCTACGCCGTGCACACGGGTTAAGCCTTCTTCTGCTGCTGCACCCAACAGACCGCCCGCTACTGCACCGATAACCGCCATCACCAAACTGCCACGACCGCCACCCAAGGTGCTGCCGCCAATACCGCCAATGGCTGCACCGGCACCTGAGCCTATCGGCGTTTTGGTGCCTTCAATCTCTACCGGCCTTAAGGCGACGATGGTGCCCATCTGTACTTTTTGTACCTGCCGTGCGTCATCTCGGCTGTACGTGCCGCCACCCAGATTGGATTGGCAGCCGGTTATCAGGAGTAGTGCAACAAAACCAGCCGCTAATGTGCGAAGTCCAAGCATGGAAATTCTCCTTAAAACGTTGCGGATTAGACAAGCCTATCGGCGTTTTGGTTCGCTAGGGTGCAAGCCTTTCGCGCAGCCACTTTTCGCCGTTTAAGCGATAACGCAGGCGGTCGTGCAGGCGGCTGGCGCGGCCTTGCCAGAATTCGATGCAGTCAGGCAGCAAGCGCCAGCCGCCCCAATGCGGCGGGCGTGGTGGATCATCGCTGGCAAAGCGCTGCTCGGTTTCGGTCAGTTGCCTTTGCAAGACTTCGCGGCTGGCAATCATTTGGCTTTGCGGCGAAGCCCAAGCCCCAATGCGGCTGCCCAGCGGGCGGCTGTGGAAATACGCATCGGATTCCTCAGGCGTTAGCCGCTCGACCTGGCCTTCAATCCGTACTTGGCGTTCCAGTGTCGGCCAAAACAGGCAAAGCGCTGCCAGCGGATTTGCCACAAGTTGCTGCCCCTTGGCGCTTTGGTAGTTGCCAAAAAAGCTAAAGCCTTTTTTATCAAAGCCTTTAAGCAATACGGTGCGGCAGTGCGGCCTGCCCTGTGCGTCCACCGTGGCAAGGCTCATCGCGTTAGGCTCAATGGGTAGTTGTTCGGTTTTGCAAGCCTGGTCAAACCATTGCTGGAACAGGGCGAGCGGCCCTGCGGGTGCATCGGCTTCGTTCAGGCCGTCCTTGGTGTAGTCGCGGCGCATGTCGGCCAGGGACGGTTTGAGGGACTGCGGCATGGCGGCGTTCCTTATTCAAGTAGTTGGGATTGGCTGTATTGGCGAAGTATATGGGGCAAAACGCTTTGCCGGGTCAGCAGCAGCTCGACCCGGCGGTTGAGTTTGCGCGCTTCCAAGTCGTCATTGGCGGCTCGTGGCATGTCCGCACCTACGCCTTTAAACAGCGCCCGACCGCGGCCAAAACCGCTTAAGCGAAATATCGACGCTACCGCTTGTGCCTGCTGGGCGCTCAGTTTTGGGGTTTTCTCGACCTGTTCGGGGTCAAGATGCCCCAAAATCAATACGCCGCTTTCTGCGTCTTCTTGCAGCAGGCGCACCAGCTCGTTGATACGTGGCAAGGCAACCGGCAGCAGGGTATTGGCTTGCCGCTTGACGTTGAAGTAGCTGTCCACCGGAATGCTGATGGACAGCAACTCTTCGCGTCGTTCCAGTTCCAGACCGTTTTCACTGACCAGTGGCCGCAAGCGCAGCTCGTAGACATCCAAAAACGTCCGTGTTTTCTGTTGTTCCAGCAAACGCCATTGCGCCAGCGCCGCTTGCTCGTCGGCGGCTCTGGCGGCGGCCAGTTGTTCTTCGCTGGGGCCGCTGCTGCAACTCGCCAACAGCAAGGCGCAAATCAGTGCCAAAGGCAGTGTTTTGTTAATCAAAAGAAACTCCGTTTTCAGTTAGGAATGAAGACAATCCATCAGCACTCGAACGAGTTGCTGTGTTCTGGGATCCATCAGGATATAAGGGCCAAGGGTATTGCAGACAAAGCCAAAACCAAGCTCATATTCAGGGTCAGCAAAGCCGATGCTGCCGCCCGCGCCGGGGTGGCCGAAGGCTTTGCTGCTCGCGCCATAGGTGGCGTTCGGCAGCATCGGTTGGTCGAGCAGGCAGCCCAGAGCAAAACGGGTTTCTGTCAACAAGGTTAAATCTTCGCCTTGGCTGTGCTCGCGGGTCATTTCGGCGAGCAGTTCAGCCGGTAACAGGCGATCATCGAGCAGTGCGCTAAAAAAACTCGCCAGCGTGCGGGCGTTGCCGTGGCCGTTGGCGGCGGGCTGCTCCATGCGCCGCCACTCGGGTTTGTTGGTGCTGGTCATGATCGACGGCGGATTGGCAAAGGCGCGGGTGGAAAGCGCCTGTGGCTGCGTCATCATGCATTTAAGCAAGCGCTGCGCGGCGGCATCGCCCAGATTGCCTTTGGCTCTTGCAACATGGGCAATGCGCGAAAATTCGTGCGCAGGCGTACCCAGATAAAAATCCAGGCCCAGCGGGCGGGCAATCCGTGCGCCAATGGATTGGCCTGGGCTGCGTCCATCGACTCGCCTGATCAGTTCGCCGACCAGCCAGCCATAAGTAATGGCCGCGTAGCCTTGTGCGCTGCCGGGTATCCACCAAGGCGCTTCAGCGGCAACTCGCGAGGTCATCGTGTGCCAGTCGTAGAGCGCTTCGGGCGGCAGTAGTTCACGCAGTGCGGGAAGCCCTGCGCGATGACAGAGGATTTGCCGCAAGCTGATGTGTTCTTTACCGGCGGCGGCAAATTCCGGCCAGTAGTGGGCAACAGGCCTGTCTAGGTCCAGCTTGCCTTCAGCGACTAATTGCAATGCGCAGACGGCGGTGAAGGTTTTGCTGCAAGAGAACAGGTTGACCAGCGTATCTTCGGCCCAATCCTGACGGCGGTCTTTATCGGCAAAGCCTGCCCAAAGATCGAGCACGCTTTGCCCGCCGATTTGTACGCAGAGCGCCGCGCCGCGTTCCTGTGGGTTATTAAACAGTTCGGCAAATGCTTGTTTGAGCGGTTCAAAACGAAGGTCCAAACGGCCTTTGACTTGCACTTAGCACTCCTTAAGTGAGTTAGCATGCGGCGTTTATCTACCGCAAATACTTAAAAATGTCGTACAGCATAGCGCCCATTGGCTTTATCCGCTGCGCTTTTAAGCAGCGTTTAATAATCCCAAGACAGCCGCAGCTCGCCCCAGCCGCACGTGCTGTGCTGGAATTATTGCCGCCGTTTAACGCGCCTTGTGCGCTCGAAGGCTTACAAAAAGTCAGCCATGTTTGGCTGCTATTTTTATTCCACCAAAGCCTTAAAGACAAAACCCATCTGCGCGTTCGTCCTCCGCGTTTGGGTGGACAAAAGAAAATCGGCGTATTTGCCAGCCGCGCACCGCAGCGGCCGAATGGTATCGGGCAGTCGCTGGTCAAACTGGAGCGCATCGAGACGGGAAGGCTGTATTTGTCGGCGATTGACCTGCTCGACGGCACGCCGGTGGTGGACATCAAGCCCTATTTGCCTTGGGCGGACTGCCCCAGCGAGCCGGTTTACAACCATCTCGCCAGTAGCGCGCCCAAAGCGATTGCGGTGGAATGGACAGCCGCCGCGCTGGCACAGGCTAAAGCGCACGCGCTGCGCCTTGCTGAGCCGGTCGTCGAATTGATTGAGCAGTGCCTTGCGCAAGATCCAAGACCCGCTTGGCAAAAACCACTCAGCACGCAGCGCTACGGCGTGCGGCTGTGGGATTTGGAGGTGCGCTGGCACTATCCGGAGGCAGAGCTGATTTGCGTGCTGGAAGTGGTTTTCCCCACCCCCGCTCCCGCGGACGCAGATGGGGGAGGGAGTCACGATTAACTATTTCTCAACAAACGCGCGTTCAATCAGATAGTCACCCGGCTCGCGCATGCGCGGGGAAATCTTAAGGCCAAAGTCATCCAGCACTTGGCTGGTTTCTTCGAGCATGCTGGGGCTGCCGCAAATCATCGCGCGGTCTTCGGCCGGGCTAATCGGCGGCAGGCCGATGTCGTCAAACAGTTTGCCGCTGCGCATTAAATCGGTCAGGCGGCCTTGGTTTTCAAACGGCTCGCGGGTCACGGTGGGGTAATAGATCAGCTTCTCTTTAAGCTGCTCGCCGAAGTATTCGTTCTGCGGCAGGTGTTCGGTGATGAACTCGCGGTAGGCCACTTCGTTCACATAGCGTACGCCGTGCACGAGGATGACTTTTTCAAAGCGCTCGTAGGTCTCCGGATCCTGAATCACGCTCATAAAAGGCGCAAGTCCGGTGCCGGTGCTGAGCAGATACAGGCGTTTGCCGGGGTTTAAATCATCCAGCACCAGCGTGCCGGTGGGCTTTTTACTGATAATCAGTTCATCGCCGGGTTTGAGGTGCTGCAAACGCGAGGTCAAAGGGCCGTCTGGCACTTTAATGCTGAAAAACTCTAAATTCTCCTGCCAATTGGGGCTGGCAATCGAGTAAGCACGCATCAGCGGGCGGCCATTTTCTTGTTGCAGACCAATCATCACAAACTGACCGTTATCAAAACGCAGGCCCGGGTCGCGTGTGCAGGTAAAGCTGAACAGCGTGTCATTCCAATGGTGCACGCTCAGCACGCGCTCAACGTTCATATTGCTCATAGAGGGAAACTCTCTTTGAAAAAAACAGGGTATTGTAGGACTTACAGTATCCGGCTGGCATCCACAGCGTTCACCAAAAAACTGAACGCTAATGATAACGCGAATATCTATCTTGAATAACACTTAAATCCTTGCCTGAACGATGAAAATCCCTCGCGTCACCCTTGAGCAATGGCGAACCCTGCAAGCGGTGGTGGATTTGGGCGGTTTTGCCCAAGCCGCTGAAGCGATGCACCGTTCGCAATCTTCCGTGAGTTACACCGTGGCAAGGCTGCAAGAACAGCTCGGCATGCCGCTGCTGCGCCTGGAAGGGCGCAAAGCCGTGTTGACTGATGCCGGTGCCATGCTGTTGCGCCGTTCGCGGCAACTGGTCAAACAGGCCAGTGTCTTGGAAGAACTGGCGCAGCAGATGGAGCAGGGCTGGGAGGCCGAAGTTCGGCTGGTGGTCGATGCCGCCTTTCCGCTCGCCGCGCTGGTGCGCGTGCTGCGCGACTTTATGCCGCAGAGCAGAGGTTGTCGTGTCAAGCTTCGCGAGGAAGTGCTCTCCGGCGTAGAAGAAGTGCTAAGCGAAGGCATGGCCGACCTTGCCATCAGCGGCGTTGCCATCACCGGCTGGCTGGGCGAGGAAATCGGCACGGTGGAATTTATCGCCGTCGCCCACCCCGAACATCCGCTGCATTTATTACAACGCCCGCTCAGTGCGCAGGATTTGGAAGGCCATCTGCAACTGGTTATCCGCGATACCGGCAGCACCGCCCCGCGTGATGCCGGTTGGCTGGGCGCGGAACAACGCTGGACGCTGGGCAGCCTCGCCACGGCAAAAGCTTTTGTCAGCAATGGCCTTGGCTTTGCCTGGCTGCCGCACCATTTAATTGAAGGCGAACTCGCCGCCGGATTGCTCAAACCCTTGCCACTGGTCGCAGGTGGCAGCCACCTGGAATTGTTTTACCTTTACACGCACAAAGACAAAACCTTGGGGCCGGCCACGCAAATCCTCGCCAGCCTGATTAAAAGCTGCAACAATCCGCTTACGTCACCCTGATAATGGCTATCTATCATGCTGAAAAAACTATGGTTTTCTCTTATTTTACTGCTTGGCTTCAGCGCTTTTGCCGATGACACAGCAAACCCCAGAGTGCTGCTCGACACCAGCCTTGGCGAAATCGAACTGGAACTGAATGCCGCCGATGCGCCCATCAGTGTTGCCAATTTTCTGGCTTATGTAGACAGCGGTTTTTACCAGGGCACGCAGTTTCATCGCGTTATCTCCGGGTTTATGGTGCAAGGTGGCGGATTTGACGAAAACCTGCAACCAAAGCAAGCGCTGGCCGCCATCCAAAATGAAAGCCAAAACGGCCTTGCCAATCGACGCGGCACTATCGCCTATGCGCGTACCGCAGACCCGCATTCAGCGACCAGCCAGTTCTTTATCAATCTGGTCGATAACGCCTACCTCAATGGCAAAGCAGGCAAACCGGGTTACACGGTATTTGGTCGCGTAATACGCGGTATGGAAGTGGTCGATAAAATCGCTAAAGTGCCGACCGGCTTGCGCAGTGGCATGGCCGACGTACCGAGCCAGACCGTGCTGATTCGCACGGCAAAAAAGCTGCAATAAGCGGGATTGATTGACGCCCTCTCCCGCTTGCGGGAGAGGGAAGAGCTGTCTTTAAATACAATAATAATGGGTCTTAGGAAGCAAACATGTTTTTATGGCATGATAACTTCCTGATATGACTGGTAAAAATAGGTACTTCAAACGTTCG
>NZ_LSZO01000125.1 GCF_001580025.1 Ventosimonas gracilis
TGGCGGTGTATTGTCGCCAATCGTTTGCACGTGGCATTGCAACAGGCGGTCGATGATGTTAAGCGCTTCGTTGAGGCCGCTGGCGGGGTCTATGGTGTTTTCCGGCACAAAGGGGATGGCGTTGTTAAGGGTCAGGCTCATACGCTGATACTCGCAGGTTGTCCAGCGCCGGTTAAGGCGTGCACTTGTTGCACGGTGTAAGCGCCGCTGTTGTAGGGGATGGTGATTGTGTTTTGGGTGGTTTCCCACGCCTGCCCGCCGCGTGTGATGCGGTAGTGTTTAAAGCCTGCCGATAGCGATACGTTCGCGCCGCCGCCGCGTCTGCCGGTGCCTGTCCAGCTCAAGATCAGCTCA
>NZ_LSZO01000126.1 GCF_001580025.1 Ventosimonas gracilis
TCGAACGTTTGAAGTACCTATTTTTACCAGTCATATCAGGAAGTTATCATGCCATAAAAACATGTTTGCTTCCTAAGACCCTTTGCAAAAGTTGTGGCTGGATAATGACGCACGCACCGCGCGGTTTGGTACAGACCAGATTAACCGCCTGCTGCACCGGATTGACGGCACGCAATCGGAGTTGCGCAAGCTGATCAAGTCGGTATCGGCGGGCAAGGGTTTGGCATCGTGATTGCCAAGCATATTGCGATGCACTCGCTGGCTAAATCGAGCTTTGCCGGATTGGTTAATTACATTACCGACGATCAAAGCAAAAACC
>NZ_LSZO01000127.1 GCF_001580025.1 Ventosimonas gracilis
GCGAGTCTAGCATTTGCCCTTTGCACCGGCCATTGCCCGCCGCAAAGACCAAGAAGGAGGCGAAAAATGCTTCTTGACAATCTCACCACCACCGCTATCCTTAACCCCGTCGCCGCGTTTTGTGGTGACGCGGGTTTAGCGACCCGAGGCATTAGGCGCACAGAAACCGCGCCGTCTTTGGATAGCCGCGGTTTTTTAGTGCGCAACACATGGCAAGCCTTGTTCTGGGCGGGCTGTGTGGGAGGGGGCAACCCCTGCCGGTTCCTAATGCCCGGTTCGCTAACCCGCACAGTCCCGCCCACCCTGTTTAGCGACAGGGAAGCGGATTTAATCAGCATTAGGAGTTCTGCCATGACCTCACCCACCCCGCGCAGGTCTGCGCAATCTGCCCCTATCCACACCGCCCGCAGCGCTGAACGCCTCGCGCTGGAAGATGCCATTAATCTGGGCGCGACCG
>NZ_LSZO01000128.1 GCF_001580025.1 Ventosimonas gracilis
CGTCGACTGCCCGGGTCACGCCGACTACGTGAAAAACATGATTACCGGTGCCGCGCAGATGGACGGCGCGATCCTGGTCTGCTCGGCCGCCGACGGCCCGATGCCGCAAACCCGCGAACACATCCTCTTGTCCCGTCAGGTCGGCGTGCCGTACATCGTCGTGTTCCTCAACAAAGCGGACATGGTCGATGACGAAGAGCTGCTGGAACTGGTCGAGATGGAAGTGCGCGAC
>NZ_LSZO01000129.1 GCF_001580025.1 Ventosimonas gracilis
TAGCGTCCGTTTCATGACCACCTCCTCGGCGGTCAGTAAAACCGGACAGTTCATTTGCTACTGATGCGGACAGATTACTTATCACTGACACACAGTGGGCGCAGTATTTGACCTAGCGAGAGGCTTTCACTAAAATTGCCGCCTTTAACTTAAGGCCAATGCGCCTTGATTTTTATCTTGGCTCGCAACTGGCCGTCAACAGGTAACTCTTATGAAACGTACTTTCCAGCCCAGCACCATTAAGCGTGCTCGCACCCACGGTTTTCGTGCCCGTATGGCGACCAAAAACGGCCGCCAAGTATTGGCTCGCCGCCGCGCCAAGGGTCGCAAGCGCTTAACGGTCTAATCCCGCGCTTTGAGGCCATGTGCCAAGGCTTTTCGCGTGATAAGCGGCTGCTTGATGCCGAGCAGTTCAAGGCTGTTTTTGACGCACCCGACAGCCGCGCCAATGGGCGCGATGTTTTGTTGCTCGCCAGAAAAAACGGCCTGCAAGCGCCACGCCTTGGTTTGGTCATCGGCAAAAAAAGCGTCAAACTCGCGGTGCAGCGCAATCGCTTAAAGCGCTTGATCCGCACGGCGTTTCGCCTTAATCAGAGCGCCTTGGCGGGCTTGGATATTGTGGTGCTCGCCCGCAAAGGTCTTGCCGAACAGGGTAATGATGAATTTACCCGCCAGCTTGAAAGCCTCTGGCAGCGCCTGCTGCGTAAGTTTAAGTAGCACCTATGCGTAAATTCGCGCTGCTGCTTATCCGCTTTTATCGCTACGCCATCAGCCCAATGATGGCGAGCCATTGCCGTTTTTATCCAAGCTGCTCGGCCTATGCCGAACAAGCCATTAGCCAACATGGTCTGCTGCGTGGTGGCTGGCTTGCCGTGCGCCGCTTAAGCCGTTGTCACCCCTGGCACCCGGGCGGCTATGACCCGGTACCCGACTGCCCGCATTGCCATCATTCGGCAGAACCCAAAAACCTAAGCAGAAGTTAATCATTAGTTATGGATATTAAACGTACAATTCTTATCGCTATGCTGGCGATAGTGACCTACCTGATGGTGCTGCAATGGAATCAGGACTACGGCCAGGCCGCGCTGCCGCCTGTCGCCCCGGCGCAATCCACCACCAATAATACCGATTTACCGACTACCCCCGCGCAAAACCCAAGCGCTACGTCCGGCGACTTGCCGACGATTGAAGCGCCGCCTGTCGAGGCCTCCGCTATCGCAACGGCAAAGCCTGCCAGCAGCGGCCTTATCCAAGTGCAAACGGATGTATTTAATCTCGCTATTGACCCGCAGGGTGGCGATATTGTCCAGCTAACCTTGCCCAAGTACCCGCGTCGGCAAGACCGCCCTGATGTGCCGTTTCAGCTTTTTGATAACGGTAATGAACGCACTTATCTCGCACAAAGCGGCCTTTTGGGCGCGAATGCGCCCGACCAAGCGAGCGGTCGCGCACTTTGGAGCAGCGCACAAAGTCATTACCAAATGGTGAGCGGCGAAACGCTTAATGTGGATTTAACCTACCAAAACCATGGTATTGCCTTTACCAAACGCTTTAGCTTCAAACCCGACCACTATGAGATTGAGGTTAGCTATCTCATTGATAACCAAAGTGCACAGCCCTTTAGCGGCAATCTGTTTGCGCAGCTTAAGCGTGATAACAGCGCAGACCCCTCCAGCGCCGGGCTTGCCAGTACCGCAACCTACCTGGGCGCGGCACTGTGGACACCGGCAGACCCGTATAAAAAGCTCTCTTTAAGCGATATGGACAAGCATCCGTTTAAAGAAAGCCTGCAAGGCGGCTGGGTCGCCTGGTTGCAGCATTACTTTGTAACCGCCTGGATTGCCGATAAAAATAGCCAAAATGTGGTGCAAACGCGAAAAGACGGCGAAGGGCGCTATATCGTCGGCTTTACTGGACAGACCGTCGTTGCAGCGCCCGGCGAGCAGGTGCAAACCAGCGCCACGCTATACGCTGGCCCAAAAATCCAAAAGCGCCTAAAAGAGCTTTCGCCTGGCTTAGAGCTCACCGTGGACTACGGCTTTTTATGGCTGCTGGCGCAGCCGATTTTCTGGCTGCTCGAACATATCCACAGCCTCCTGGGCAACTGGGGTTGGTCGATTATCGTACTCACCTTATTGATTAAACTCGCGTTTTTCCCGCTGTCGGCGGCCAGCTACAAATCCATGGCACGCATGCGCGCGGTGGCTCCTAAATTGCAATCGCTAAAAGAACGCTTTGGCGACGATCGCGCAAAAATGTCCGCCGCAATGATGGAGCTGTACAAAAAAGAACGCATCAACCCGTTAGGCGGCTGCCTGCCCATATTGGTGCAAATGCCGGTATTCCTTGCGCTCTACTGGGTCTTGCTGGAAAGCGTAGAAATGCGCCAAGCACCTTGGCTGGGCTGGATTACTGATCTGTCCATCCGTGACCCGTACTTTATTTTGCCCATCATCATGGGCGCGACCATGCTGATTCAGCAGCGCCTTAACCCCACCCCGCCCGACCCGATGCAAGCACGCATCATGCAGTTGATGCCGATTATCTTTACCTTCTTCTTCCTCTGGTTCGCATCGGGCTTGGTGCTCTATTGGGTGGTCAACAACATCCTCTCGATAGCGCAGCAGTGGTATATCACGCGCAAAATGGAACGGGCACTCTCCTTGAGTAAAACCTAACCCCTTAAAACGCCCCGCTTTGGGGCGTTTTGCTTTGGAAGCGTTGCCATGCAAAAAGACAGTATCGCAGCGAGTGCCACCGCCCCCGGGCGCGGCGGCATTGGCATTATTCGCGTATCCGGCGCACTCGCCTTGCCGATTGCTTTAGCCATTGGCGAAATAACGCCAAAGCCCAGACAAGCGCACTACCTGCCTTTTCGCGATAGCCAGCGTCAGGTTATCGATGAAGGCATACTGCTCTATTTCCCCGCGCCACACAGCTTTACCGGCGAAGACGTACTGGAACTACAAGCGCACGGCGGCCCGGTGCTACTCGATATGCTGCTACGCCGCTGTTTGGAATTAGGCGCACGGCTGGCAAGGCCGGGCGAATTTAGCGAACGCGCCTTTTTAAACAACAAACTCGACCTCGCCCAAGCCGAAGCCATTGCTGATTTAATCGAAGCCGGAAGCGAACAAGCCGCACGCAATGCCCTGCGCTCGCTGCAAGGCGAGTTTTCCCGCCGTATTCACACACTCTGTGAACAATTAACCCAACTTCGCATCTATATCGAAGCGGCGATTGACTTTCCCGAAGAAGAAATCGACTTTCTGGCAGACGGAGCGGTTCTCGCCCAACTTAAGGCATTGCAACAAGCCTTAAACGAAGTGCTGAGCGAAGCCCGCCAAGGCGTACTACTGCGCGAAGGCATGACGCTGGTCATAGCAGGCCTGCCCAATGCAGGAAAATCCAGCCTGCTCAACGCCTTGGCCGGACGCGACAGTGCCATCGTCACCGACATCCCCGGCACCACCCGCGACCTGCTGCGCGAGCACATCCAAATCGACGGTATGCCGCTGCATATCATCGATACCGCGGGCCTGCGCGAAAGCGCCGACCCGGTTGAGCAAATCGGCATTAGGCGCGCCATTAGCGCCATTAACGAGGCGGATTTAGTGCTGTTGGTCACTGATGCCAGTCAAAGCCAAGCGCCGGTCTGGCCTGCTATCTTGGGCGAAGCGCCAAAACCCGCACGCACCTGCATTATTCGCAATAAAGCCGATATCACCGGGCAAACGCCCGCTTGCCAGCAAGGCGAAAACGGCAGCACGCAAATCACCCTATCGGCCAAAACCGGCAGCGGCCTTGAGCTACTGCGCGAGCACCTCAAACAACGCATGGGCTTTAGCAGCAGCGCAGAAGGCTCATTCAGCGCCCGTCGCCGCCACCTCGAAGCCCTGCGCCAAGCGGCTTTGCATCTACAACAAGGCCACCAGCAACTCAGCCAAAACGCCGCCCCCGAACTACTCGCCGAAGACCTCCTGCAAGCACAAAGAGCACTCGGCCAAATTACCGGCCAAATCAGCTCGGATGAACTGCTCGGCAAGATATTTCAAAGCTTTTGTATTGGGAAGTGATGTAGAGTCCAAAGACATCCACTGAAGTCTGCTTATGTGGCTTTAAGCCTTATAAATAAAGGAATTTTTGTCTACTGAATGATTCTGTGATACAGTTAAAGCCACTCAAATTTATGTCCAAGTTTAGATCCAAGTAGCTGGTTGATTGCTTTATTTCTCCTGCTTGGACATACGGAGGATAAGATGGCACTGACCGACATCGCACTCAAGGCGCTCAAGCCCAGAGACAAGACCTACACGGTCACCGACGACCGGGGGCTTCATGTGGAAGTGTTCCCGACCGGGGGCATCGTCTGGCGTTACCGCTACCGACTAAATGGCAAGTACGAGAAGCTGACGCTGGGCAAATATCCCGTGCTGACGCTGAAGAACGCTCGCCTGAAACGGGATGAAGCGGCCCAGCAAGTAGCAATGGGCGAATCGCCGGCAAAGAAGAAGCAGCAAGCCAAGGTGGCCGGCGCAGAAGACGCCACCTTGACCGAGTTCTCCGAGCGCTTCTTCAAAGACATCCAATCGCGCGACCGCAAGGATGTGACCATGCCGCGCCGCTACCTGGAAAAAGACATCCTGCCGCACATCGGCAGCAAGCCGATCCGGGACATCACCGCTGAGGACGTGCGCAGCGTCATCTGGCGCAAGAAGGAACAAGGCTTCGATGCCGCCGCCGGCCAGGTACGCGGCCTGCTCAAGCGCATGTTCGACTACGCGCTGACCTGCGGCCTGATCCAGGCCAACCCGGTCATGGCTCTGCCCATGCGGCACGTCTATCGCGCCGCCGCCCGCGACCGGGCGCTGACGCCCGACGAAATCCGGCAGTTCCTGCGTGCCATGCAGAAATCCAATATCCGCCGCCAGTTCAAGATCGCTTTCCAGTTGATCCTGATGACCCTGGTGCGCAAGTCCGAACTGATGCTGGCGCAGTGGAAGGACGTGCATCTGGACGAAGGCGAGTGGCACATCCCGGTCGAGAACTCCAAGACCGGCAAGCCGCACATCGTCTACCTGTCCACCCAAGCGAAGACGCTGTTCAAGGAACTCAAGCCGCTGGCCAGCAGCAGCGGCTGGGTATTGCCGGGGCGGGGCACACTGGCCAAGCCCTTTGCCAGCAATGCACTGAACCAGGCGCTGAAGGTGTCATTGCAGGGGCAGGAGATCCCCGCCTTCACCATCCACGACCTGCGGCGCACGGCATCGACATTGCTGCACGAACAGGGCTGGCCTTCGGATGTAGTGGAAAAGGCGCTGAACCATACCATCGGCGGCGTGCGGGGTGTCTACAACAGAGCGGAGTATGCCGAGCAGCGGCGGGAGATGTTGCAGGCGTGGGCGGACTACATCGACGGACTAGCACCGTCTGCCAATTTGGTGGTGTGAGTCCGCCCGGGGCGCTGGCGGCCTTTTCCTTTGGGGCTGTAGCCAATTTCTCGCACCAGTGGTGCGAGTTTTATCGCGTCACGATAGGTCTCAAAAAAGCCCTTCATCCGCCACAGGTTTGAAGCCGAGAAGCCAGCTATGCCGGGAAAAGCCGTCCGCAAATCTGCGGAAAGCTGCTCGACCACGCCTGCAACATTTCCCGCACCGGCTGAACAAGTTTCTTGCGGGAGGTTTTCTTGCTCGTTGTCATGGTATCTGTCTTTGCGGGATGCTGGCGTGGAAAGGTCGCATCACCC
Source organism: Ventosimonas gracilis (assembly GCF_001580025.1). Lineage (GTDB taxonomy): Bacteria > Pseudomonadota > Gammaproteobacteria > Pseudomonadales > Pseudomonadaceae > Ventosimonas > Ventosimonas gracilis. Next base: position 5,747 of record NZ_LSZO01000129.1, read on the forward strand.
GCTCGCCTCGGAGACGGAATTTCTTACGTTAACAGGCAAGGGTGATGTGTTTGGAGTTTGGTTCAGGATAAGGACTGCCCCTGATTTCGGAAAAACGGCCAAATTCCAATCTCCATCATACTTCGTCGATCTGCAATGCCCTGCGTTCAAAGCGCTCATGCGTATCATGGCAGTGCTTGCTTGATCGTATCAGGTGCGTGACAACCTCAAAGGGCGCATCCACAAACGAGCGCATACAGACACTCCATGCACGGGCAGAAGCGATACGCGATTGCGCGGTAATGCCAATGCCATAACCGGCGGCAACCCACATCGCCATCAATTCAAATGAAGTGACATACTGAATATCGCATGGCTTTTCGGGAAGGCAGGCCATCTGCTGTTCCAACAACGGGCAAGATTCGGCTTGCCAACGGAAAATGGGATAGTCCGCCACGTCATTCAGCGACAATGCGGCCTTCTCAAGCAAAGGATGTCGTAACGGCGTGGCAATTGCCATTTCTTCGCGCCACAGCGGCTGGCTGTGCAGGGAAGCATTCGCCGCATCCGAAAGCGCCAACCCGGCATCGTAGCGGCCTTCCCGCAGCCCGAGCATCAGCGCATCGTTTGATACTTCCGATAAACGAATGGCAACCTCTAGCTCCTCTTCACGCTGCAAGGCCAGTAGCGCCGAAAGTTGCCGTGAAGGCACGCCGGGTGCAATGGCAAGCCTGATGTGTGAAGATACGCAGATGCCGTCTTGCATGAAAAGAAGTCCCGACAAATCGCCAGACAGAAAATCTGGCCGTGCAGGCATGATAGCGCATGGTTAAGTTTAACGTGGTTTGATTCCATCATTTGATAGACGCTTCTGCCCATGCAGAAGCGACACGTTAAACGAGGCCGTCCCCGAGGCACCACAACGTATGAAGCCAAACCGGCGCAGGCGTTTGGCGATGCCGTGCGCAGCGCCCGTCTGGCGCGGGGAATTGCACAGGAAGAATTGGCGGCTCTGGCTGGAATCGAGCGCTCACACATGGGCAAGATGGAACGGGGCGAGCATTTGCCGACACTGGCCTTGATTTTGAAAGTTGCCAACGCGCTGAAGATGAGCGCCGCCGAGTTGATGACAGACACGGAAACCAACCTGCGTGGAGCCGATAACCCTCAGCCGTGATGCGCTGCGCAATCATGCAGGCGCGTGGCGAACCTGTCCAGCAAGGCAGGTGATGGTTCTTCATCCGGTCTCAGCAGATAAGTGGTCAGCACGGCTGAATCCACCTTCAGGGGACGGATGATGACATGCGGGCATCGACACAGTGCAAATCGATTGGCGGTGATAAAGCCAATACCATAACCGGCACCGACCAGCGCCAGCATCATGTCCTGTGAAGTGGCGTATTCGATGATGTTCGGATCGCCTTCCAAAGGCCGCAGCAGGCGCATCAGCTCACGATAATAGCCTTCGCAATGCTGCGGGTCATACAGAATCAATGGGTAGTCCACTAGCGCCGGCAGTGGGATGGTTTTGTGGGTGAGCAGTGGATGGCGGATGGGGACAGCGACGAGCAGCGCGTCCTGCCAGACGGATTCTGCG
>NZ_LSZO01000130.1 GCF_001580025.1 Ventosimonas gracilis
GATTTCGGTTTCGGGTTCTTCCTCGCGGCAACGCGCCAGAAATGCAGACAATCGCGGGTCAATCACGCCATCGGATACGGCAATCTGCAAACTGCCGCGCAGGCCGGATGCCACTGCCTTGACGTTTTCGCGTACCTGCTCCATCACGGTCAGCAACCTGCGGGCTTCTTTCAAAAAGGTGCGTCCCGCCGAGGTCAAGCGGGTGCCGCGCCGGTCCCGGTGAAAGAGCGTTACGCCCAAATCATCCTCAAGCTCCTTGATGTTGCGCGATAGCGGCGATTGCTCGATATGCAGTCGCTCTGCCGCGCGAGTGAAGTGCAGCTCTTCGGCAAGAATGACAAAGCGGCGAAGGTGGTGCAGTTCCATAAATGCTCTCTGAATATCAGACGGGTGGCCTGTACCGCCAAGGTCATAACGGTATTGGCATGCACATGGCCGTTATGCTGACCGCCACGGCATCTGCATCGAACCGCAGTCCGCGCGGTGCGTACACGCGCTCACGCAGCCAGTCCAATGCAGCAGGCAGTTCGTTGAATACCGCAGCAGGAACACCGAACAGTTTTTCGACATTCCTCTTGGAAAAACGCGGGTATTCGCTGGCGCATACCAGCATCGCCATCCCCATGACATTTGCGCGAACCGCTTCACTGTGAGTTTGCAGCCACTGTTTGACAAACACCGGTGCGCCGGGTGGTTGCACCGTAGAATCCGTATCCACAAACAGACGCAGCGTAGCAAACGGCTCGCCACGCGCCAGCCAGCGGTTCCATTCTTGATGGAATGCTTCAACCTCCGCCAAGGAGCAAGCGCCTTGCCCCATACTGATGACCAGCGGCCAATGAGATAAATCATGACGAATCATGGGCAAGCTCCTCGCAGGTTGATGTGGTGGGTGGGCTGCCAGATGGCGGCATCTCGATGGGTCACGACGATGACAGTGGCAGACAGTGTGCGGATATACCCGGCAACTTCGCGCTCGGTCGTCTCGTCCAGTGCGCAGGTGGCTTCGTCCAGCAGCAGAATGGGTGCATTTTTGAGCAGGGCGCGGGCCAAGGCCACACGCTGGCGCTCGCCACCGGACAGGGCGGCACCTTGGTGGCCGACGCTTTGGTGTAACCCTTGGGGCGAGCGGTCGATGACCTGACCCAGCGCTGCGTGCCGCGCAGCGACTTCGGCTTGCACTTTCGTGGCCTGCGGGCAACCCAGGCGGATGTTGTCCAGCAATGTGCCGGTAAAGACGACGGGTTGTTGGGGGACGTAAGCGAGGTGTTCGATCAAGTCGCTGTAACGCATTTGGTGCAGTGCTACGCCGCCCAGGGTAATGCGGCCTTGCTGCGGGTCGTCAAAGCGCATCATGAGTTCCAGCAATGTGCTTTTGCCGCTGCCGCTGGGGCCGGAAATCAGGACCCTGCTTCCGGGGGAAATATCGGCATTGACGTTGTGCAGTACCGGGGCGTGGCTGAGTTGCTGTACGGTGATATGGTGATTTGCCGGTTGTTCGGCAGTGTGTGGCGCGGGTTCAAGCAAAGCGGGGGCGCTGATGGTCTGGCGGTAATTGCGCAGGCTGGCCAGCACATCGTTGACGCGCAACCCTGCTTGCGCCAATTCGTCCAAAGGCGCGGCGGCGCGGGCGGTGAGCAACAACAATGCCAACAGGTGTGAGGGGCTGTCCACCCCCAGAAGCGTTGCGCCTGCGGCCATGCCCGCCAGTGGCAGCACACTGGCCAGAGATGAGATGAGCGTTGCCAGCGCGGCGGCGCGATTGGTCGCGGCCAGCGTATGTTCCTGTTCGTACCAGCGTTGTTCGATGCGCCCTGTCGCACGCTGCGGCCCGGCTGCCGTGCGCAGCAGTTCCAGATGGTTGACCAGTTCCAGCGTGGCCTGTGCGCTCGCCTGCGCGGTCGCGTGCCGTCGGGCATCGGCGCGACTGAGTGCATGTTGCGCCAGAAACTGTATCCCCAAAGACAACGCCAGCAATGCGATGGCAAGTACAGCCATACTCGTGCCTGCCAGTAGTGCCACGCCGGGCAGCAACAACAACGGCAGCAACGGGGTGTGCAAAAAGGCTTGCAACTGGTGCGCGGGAACGCTCATAAAGCCGGGGATACCTTGCCCCGCCAGCAACGTTATCCGGGTGCGCTGCGCGTCGGTAAACCACGACAGCTTGGCGCGTGCCAGGGCTGCACCCAATGCGGCGTAAAGGTCTCCTGCCAGCCGCGCACCCGAAAAGAACCCCGCACGCTGCACCAGCACCGTTGTCGCAATGGCGGTCGCGGCGCAGGCCAGTACCCAGATGGGTCCATCGTGATGAACGAACGCCCGCGCCAGCACGGTATAGGCAGTCGCTTCCAGCACGGCAACGACCACCCATCCCAACGCAATCCATAGCAGACGGCGGCGAGCAATGACAGGCAATGCGCAAACGGGGTGACGTTGCGCGGCCAATGATGGTGCATTCATTCCGATACCTCACGCACCCATTCAAGCCGCGCATCGGCACGCGCCGCCAGCGCTGGATCGTGGGTGACGAGGACGACGGTTTTACCCTGGGTGTGCGCCAGTGTGTGCAAGCCATCCATCAGCCGTGCGGCGTTGGCGTTGTCCAGTGCGCTGGTCGGCTCATCCAGCAACACCACCGGCGCGGTGGTCAAAAACGCACGCGCCAGCCCGATACGCTGCTTCTCACCACCGGAAAGCCGGGCAGCATCCGCGTCAAGGTCTATGCGCAGTTGCGCCTGTTGCAAGGCGGTGACGAGTTGTGCGTCGGTGGCATCGGGGGCGGACAAGGCCAAGTTTTCCCGCACCGTCGCCTGCAACACATCACCGCCTTGCGGCACCAGTAAAACAGTTTGATGGCGCGCTTGTTCATGCAGTTGCGCCATCTCCACCCCTGCCAGATACACCGCGCCGCCGGACAGCGACTCCAAACCGGCCAAGACCCGCAACAAACTGGTCTTGCCCGTGCCGCTCGCACCAGTGATGGCGGTCAGTCTGCCTGATGCAAAACGATGGGACAGGCCATCCAGCACACGGTTGCCATCCAGACTCAACTGCGCGTCCCGAATTTCAAGGACGGGCGATCCGTTTGATGCCATATCCCGCAACGACGATACATCGCCGCAAGGCAAGGTCGGCTCGCACAGTAATGCAGCCAAACGCGCCGCTGCTGCCCGTCCCGTTGCCACATAATCCAGCCCATGTCCCAGCCGCAATGCGGGCGTGACAATCGCCAGGCTGAAAAACAGCACTGCCGCCAACGTGGTTGTGTCGTGCTGATGCGCCACCGTGTAGGCAATGGCAAAGGTGGCGACTGCCTGCAATAGGGCGATGGCAACCGCCGCCGCAGTGGCGACCCTGCCAACCCACGCGGCCATATTGCGTGTGAATGCTTCGGCAGCGTTGTGATACGCCGCCAGCGCACCCGTCTGTGAACCGTAAAGCCGGTGGACGCGAATGCCACGCGCGTAGTCATCCACGGCAGACACCATCTCGCCCATGATCTGCATGCGCTGCGCTCCATAGCGTTTGCCCATGTGCGGTGCCAACGCCAGGTAGTACAGTGCGGCCAGCACGCCGGGCAGCAGCGTCCATAGCGCAGCAGGCCCGGCCAGAACGACCAACAAGGCAATGGATGCCAATGGCACGACGATGAAAGTGGCGACTTCTGCGGGCAGGTGCGCAACCATATGGTGCAATGCGGAAATGTCGTCGGCGACCAGGCGGCGCAACGTCATATCGCCCTGTCGCGCCAGCGTGCTGACGGGCAGGCGCAGCAGATGTCCCGCCACCTGCCGTCGCAACCGCGCGGAAAATTGCCCTTCCGCCGCATGTGCCAGCCACGATGCGCAGGCGGCAAGCAAAGCACCTGAAAGCCACAAGGCGACCGCCGCCAGCGCCCAATCCAGTGAAACCTCACCGACCAAACGGACCATGCACCACAGTGCCGCCAGCATGCAAAGAGCGGACAGTGTTGCACAGACGGCACCTGCCAACAGACCGGCCAAGGCGGAACGCAGGGCGGGTATCAGGGGCGAATACAGGTGTGGCGTTCCGGTGTTCATGTATCGCTACCTTGACGAACTACTGCGCGATCTTCACCCAGCCGCCTTGCCGCCCCTGCTGGCAGTGCCACAATCAACTCCAATACCGTGATGGCACATATCAGCCCGATGGGAATTTGCCAGTCTGCGTAAACATCATGCAATATCCCCATCAACAGCGGCCCGGTGGCTGCGATCAAAAAGCCTACGGTTTGCGCCATCGCCGACAGTTCGGTCGCAATGTTCCGGTTCGCACTGCGGGCGACGAACAGGAACGCGCCCAGCGACGGGCCTGCCCCTTGACCGAACCCCAACAGCAATACCCATATCAGGGCGGAACTGACCGGTGCCCACATGACACCAATGGAACCGACCAGACACAGCAGTACCGTCGCGGCGATATGCAGATACTGCCGGGTGGCCTTGGCGGCCAGCAAAGGGGCAATAAAACCGCCAACCGTCAAGCTCAATTGAGAGGCTGCCAGCAGAAAGGATGCCTGTTCGGCGGACGTGCCGCGATCAATATAGATCGTTGGCAGCCACGCCAGAAAGGCGTACAGATTCAGTGCCTGCAAGCCGAAAAACAATGTGACCGACCACGCCAGAGGGGAGCGGTAGACATTGACACGGTTTCCAACCTGCGACCCGCCAGACTGTTGATGGGAATCATGCCCGAATCTCGCTTGAGGCAGCCAAAAGACCAACGCCAGCAACGCGGGAATCGACCACCATCCCAACGTGCGAAATGCGGCTGTCGTATCAGCGCCTTGTAGCGTATAAAGCGGGAAGGATGCCCCTGCGGCAAGCACGGCCCCCAAGCCCAGCATCAGGGCGTACAAGCCCATGACCAGCCCCATTTTTTCCGGTGCAAAACGCTTTCTGACCAGCACCGGCATGATGACGCTCATGGTGGCGACACCCATGCTGCCAATCACGGTGCCTGCCAGTAATGCGATTGACCCCAGCCCGCGCAATGCGCACCCCAGCGTCAGGCAGACAAGGGCGACCAACATGGCGCGTTCTTCACCCAGATAATGACGCAACTTGAGGCCAACGACAGAGAACATGCCGAGCAGCAACGGTGGCAGTGTCGTCACCAGCAGCGTTGATGAAAGGTCAAGATTCAGTTGTTGCAGAAGCGGGCCGACGCTGGCAAAGATAATGCGCAGGTTGAGCGCAACCAGAATGAAACCGACCCAAAGCAGCAGTGGCTCCTTGCCGGTTGGATTGCGGGGGATGGAATCGTTGAGAGTTTTATTCTGTTCCATAAATAATCCTGCTTCGGGTGCTGTACAAGATGGATGCGTGTTATCCGATGGGTCTTGCTGCGGGGCTGATGAGTGGCGATACCCGCAGATAGCGCATGACAAACAGCAGCACGAGGGCCAGAGCAATGACAATGCTGGTCAACATGCCGACATAACCCAAGTGATCCAGGATGATTCCCATCCCGATGGGAATCAGCGCCCGCATCAGGGCAAACAGGCTGGACTGGATGCCGTAGTCAAGGGCATTCATGTCGGCACGGGTGTGATACATCATCAAACCGAACACCAGACTGGCATTGGCTCCCATTGCGATGGCAATCAGCACGACGAGGGCAATCAATACGGACGGTGGTGCGTTGTTGGCAATCGCCAGCGCCAGCGCGGATACGGCCACCAAACCCAGTACCGCGCAGATGGGCAGCGCCCGGCGCAATCCTCCGTGTTTGGCCAGAGCGCCTCCCGCCATGCTGCCGCCCGCTGCAACCAACCCGCCGAGCACGCCTGCCAGCCAGGCCACGTTTTCAGGCTGGAATCCGTGGTCGAGCAGTAAGGGTTTGATATAGAGCCAGGTTGCACCAAGAAATGGGAAGTACAGCAGCAATAGCGGCAACCACGCGCAATGTTTGGGGATGGTGAAATAGTTGACCCAATGCTTGATGCCGACGCGCGGCGCAAGCGAAGTTGCAGGCTGCGCCGGGTTTGCGGCGATACGTACAAACAGCAGCATGGATAGCACGCCCGACAACATGCAGCCAGAAAGAATCCAGAACGGCCACGCCCATCCCATGCGCGTTTGCACAACCAGCATCAACCCGCCACCGATAATGGCGGAAAGCCCGGTGACGGCAGAACGCAAGGCACCGGCACGCATGCGCTCAGACTCCGGCAGATACTGGATGGCCAGCGCATTGACTGGCACGTCCGCCCACGTCCCAAACAGACTTGCCAGCATCGCCAACGTAAACAAACTCCAATAATTGGCCGATTGGATGTCCTGTGTCGCCACCGCCAGCAACGCCGCGATATGGCCGAAGAACAACAAGATGCCCCAATTGCGGTAATTTGTATGGCCGATTTTCCATCGGTCGATGGGTGTGGCCAACACAAACTTGAGCATGACCGGCACACCGGCAAGCTGGAATAATCCAATCTCCGTGCCAGACCAGCCATGCTGGCGCATGACCAGCGGCAAGCCCATATAGAGATAAATCGTCGGTGCGGCCAAGACCAGATTCAGCCATCCCAGCAGAAGCTGAATCGGCCAGTAGTTGCGTGGTGTCGCAGTCATCTCGTTGCGCTCCCCGCTTACATCCGCCACGTCACGCGCAGCCCCACTTCACGCGGCGGACTGTAGACGGTGACAAAGCCATTCTGGTAGCCCACGGCATCGTAGGTGCGCTCGGCGATATTGTTGGCGTAGAGCGAGACATCCCAGTCACCATGCCGATAACCGGCCAGCAGGTTGACCAGTCCATAGCCGTTGCGCGAATAACGGTTGGCGGCATCCAGATAGACTTTGCCGCTACCGACAAGCTGGGTTTGCACATACCAGCCCGTCGGATCGTCATACCGCAGCCCTACGTAGCCGTTGAGGTTTGGTGCAAAAGGATTGCGGTTGCCGTCATAGTTGGCCGGGCCGTCCTGAAAGCGTCCAAACCGGGTGCGATTCCACGACACGCCCGCTTGCAGCAGCCAGTTCCTGCCCAGCAGGTAATCCACATCCAGTTCCACGCCTTTGGAGGAGGCCGTGGCAGCGCTGGTGATGTAGGCGATGGTGGGCGCAGGCATTTGCAGCACCTGCATATTGTCCACATCCATGTAATACGCCGCCACGCCGTAACGCAGGCGCTGGTTCAACAACCGGCCTTTGGCACCCAATTCATAAGACCAGACTTTTTCGGGCGCGAAAGCAGCAAAGTTGGTGATGGGCGACAAGGGGTTGAACCCGCCGTTGCGCACGCCTTGGCTAACACTGGCATAGATTTGGTTGTTGTCCGTGAATTGATATTGCAGCGCAATCTTGGGCGAGAAGTGCGTCCATTTCCTGCTCTGACGGGTGAAACCGCTGGGTTCAATCTGCGCTTTGAAGTGCTCGATACGCGAACCCAATGACAGCGTGAAATCCGATGCCAAAGGGATATTCCAGTGCGTAAACAGTGCCAGCGTGTTGCTTGTTTGGTCGGCGTACTGATGAAACGTGGGAAACATCGGACGCTTGCCGACATTGTGCAGGTCGTTATGACTGCGGTCGCCGTATAAACCTACCAGCCAGTCCGATTCACCCAATATGCCTTCCAATCGAAACTCCTGTGACAAGGTACGCAAGCGGTGGTCGCGCTGCACCCAGGAAATTTCCATTGGCGTGAAGTCGGTATCCTGCGGCACCCGGTCTTTGAAGTCGTTATATGCGGTGATGAAACGCATGCGCAGGTTTGGCGAAATTTCATGCGCGGCGTTCAGTGAAAAGCTCTGGCCGATGGAGCGGTTGTGGCTTGGCGTATCCGATGCCACGGTTTTTCTCGGCGCAGCGGGTGAGGCCCACCACGCCGCCCCATCATGATATTGCTGGCGCGAATAACGCAGCACCACATCGGTTTGCGCCTGCGGCGTCCAGCGCAATCCAAGATTGATATTGTTGCGCTCACGGTCATCGGCCTTGCCGCCGGTATAGGTATTGCGGATGAAACCATCCTGGCTCATCCATTCGCCCGAAAGACTGGCGTAGAGTTTGTCTTCAACCAAGGCGCGGCTGAGCGCAAAGCGCGTTGCCCGCTTGTCGCGGCTGCCGACTTCGGCAGACAGCATGGTGCGCGGCTCGTTATCCATCGGCCTGTTATAGAGCGCAATCACGCCCGCTTCGGCATTGCGCCCGTACAGGGTGGATTGCGGCCCGCGCAAGACTTCAATGCGGTCGATGTCGATAAATTGATTCTCGAAGCCTTGTGCCGTCAGCGTCGGTACTCCGTCTACCAAGAGTAATGTGGACGTGGACAAGGCATTGAAGTTGGCGGTCAAGCCGCGCATGACCGGGCTGTTGATGCCCGATTGGCCGAACGGTTGAAATGACAGACTCGGGATGCGTCCCTCCAATTGTTCAAAGCGGGTAATACCGGCGTCTTCCAGTTCATCGCCACTGATGACCAGCACGCTGGCGGAGACTTCATCCAGAAATTTTTCGGTTTTGTCTGCCGTGACCGTAATGGCGGGCAAGGTGGCAGATTCCTGCCCTGCTTGCATATTCCCGTCGGGGACTTCGGCGCTGGTTTGTGCATGGACATGCGGCAACGCCATCGCGGCTGCCAATACGGTAGTGGGCAAGATAGGGCGGGAGAATTTGGGCTTATTGGACATGATGGTGTCATCCTTCAAGGGGTATTCAACGTGGGAGAATAGAAACGACTCAAGGTTTATCCGCAGTGATGCAATGCACAGGCAAGCCCTTGAGGCGGTGAACTTCGATTTCCTCGAACTCCTGTTCAGCGAGTAATTGCCGGTTGAAATCCACCGAATAACAATCACCGCCTTCGGTGAGGCCGAGCATCTGCGCGGCGAACAGGCGCGGGATTGCTTCAGTGGTGAGCGCGGACGAACAAAAAATGACACCGCTGGTTGAAGACGGCTGGGGGACATGATACAGTCGTTAATAATGAGACGCATTGTTATTTAGTATGCGATCTGGCGATTTTCATATGCGATTGGGCGAAATGTGCGCTGTCCCTCCAAACCTGATGCAAAAATGTCGGCCGTGATGTCATCCGGTTGTGTCAACGTGCGGGGTTTTGGACAAGGGGGTAGACGCTAAAAACGAGTGCAGGGGCGATGAACATGAACGAACTGGCGGCACCAGATTTCCCTATCGAAAGTCAAAGCTTGGCAAGCTCACACTGGCTTAGCCACGAGCTGACCGAAGCGGGCGGAACGCACCGGGCAGACCGTCTGGACTGCGAACCTGGGTTTTCTCTGGTGCGTTCGCGCATATCGACCGATGGTGCCTATTCCGAGGCTTGTCAACATGAGGGTAAGGAACGGGTGCTGGTGATTGCCTTTGGCCTGAACGGCCAGTCCGAATTTCGAGACCGCAAAGGAGAACAGCTTCCCTTCGCCGCCAACCGGACCACCATCTCCATCTTCCGTGAAGGTGAGGGGACGCGCAGCTATGCTGCGAACCATCTCGTCCACCAACTCCGGTTGGTGGTATCCGAATCTGCGCTTGTGCGCTACATCGGCGAGGAGCGCACTCAGCGACTATTGGGAACCCCCTTGCGCATGCGCGAGAGCTTCCGTCTGCTTGCTTTCGACCAGACCCATGCCAGCCAGCATTTGTGTTGGCTGAAGAAACCGGATGCAGCCGGGCAGGAGCGTCTTGGCCTGCACATTCATGCCCTCAGCCTGTTATCCGAGCAATTGCAGATATTGACTCCGCCCATGCTGACGCATGAACGGATGAGCAGTAAAGACATGGACAAGCTGGAACAGATTGAAGCCTATATGCGGGCCAATCTGGACAAACCGCTCAGCAATACCTTGCTGTGCGCCTTGTTTTGTGTCAGCGAATATCGCCTCAAGGAATGTTTCCGGCAAGCCTATGGCACCAGCCCAAACCAGCATTTACAGGAAATGCGGATGCACCGTGCGCGTGAAATGCTCGCATCAGGATGTCAGGTGGCAGAAACAGCCTACCGGCTTGGATACCAGCACCCGAACAATTTAAGCGCTGCTTTCATTCGTTTCTTTGGCTGCACACCGAAATCAGTGCAAGGCAAGCGACGATAAATCATTCCAACACCATTACAGCGATAGATTGCCATGAAACTACCACCACTGGTCAGCGCGGATGCTGCGCTTTGCGTGCAAGAATTGTCACGTGATAGGTTTGAACACACGCGGCTGGGTGATGTGAAGCTACCCTGCATTTCGCTCATTGCCGTCAGGCTTGGGTCGGTTTCAACCTCTTCCACAATCTCGTTATAGCGCGTGACCACATCGCCCACCGCTACGCGCCGACCAATGGCCTCGAATTTGCCCAGTTCGTAAAGGTTCAAGGCAATGAACTGTTCCGCCTCGAACATGTCAATGCGGTCGCCCAAGTCCGCGTTTTCGGCCAGCACTTCGGCGGCGGCCAGTCCGCGTGATGTCGTGATGATGATGGGGCGATAGCCATCGTTGATGTTCTCGCGGCAACGGCCAATCACCGCCTCGCCGGGTGCGGTGGTGACGTGGATGGCGACATCACCAATGGCAAAGTCACCCACGCGGCCAGATTGCGCGTCGGACGTGGAAAAGCTGTTGTGCTCGACAGGCCCCGCGCCAAGGGCGCAATCGAGTTTGGCACCGACCAGATGCTGCAACACCGCGCCCGCATATCGCATGCTCGGCGTGTTGCGCTGCCGCTCTTCGGCCTGTGCGAGCACGTCGCGTACCAGGGTTCGCAGGCTGCGCGATGCATCCAGCCGGAGTTTGAATGGCTTGGCCGAAAAGAAATCATGCACGCGCGCCACCCAGAATGCTTCTATGGCGTCCAGGTCAACCGTGCCTTTGGTGGCCAGTCCGTTGAGAAAGGCCACATATTCGCGCATGTTGCCAATGCTGCCGCGACTGGTGCGTCCGCCTTCAGCCGCCAAGACGCGGGTGATGCCGTGGCGGTTCAAGACCGACTGCACCGCGCCGCGCCCCAAGCTCAGCACCTGTCCGCCACCTTCGGTCAGTAGCGCATCTGCGTCCAGCGGCAAGCCTTTGCGGGCGTGTTGCGTGACGACCAGTGCAACGCACAGCGAGCCTTTGCGGCTGAATTTGCGGTCTTGGTTGAATGCTTGCAGCGCCGCCATCCAATCCATCGTTACGCTGCCTTTTTCAGGGTGGCTTGTGCTGCCGCCAGCAGAGGTTCCAACAGGTGTTCGGCCAGAAAACGCACTACCGGCACGGCCAGACCGTCGCCCGCCAGATGGTAGGCATCGTTGTAATTGTTGGGTAGTGCGTAGGTATCGGGCAGCCCCATCAGCCGCGCTGCTTCACGCGGCGAGAGCAGGCGCGAACGAATTCGTAAGTCGTCAATCACCATGATGATTTGTCGGCTGGAACCGCCGACCGGTGTGCGCAAACAACCGGCCACGTCATCAAAACGGATTTCAGCGCGTTGCGTGCGTTTGCCGTTCGGGCCATCGGCACGGGTGCGCTTGTAAATCGTGCCGACCTGACGGCCCCCCATCTTTTGAGCCGCTTCAACCTTTGCCCGATTGAGCGGATTCATCATGTCAAGCAGCTTTTGGGTTTCGGCGGACGTATGCCAAGCCACGCCCTGCGGAGCGTCTTCCACCACATCGGCAAGAATCGACGTGCGCACAGGCGGCGAGGGCAAGCGCCACCATTGCCAAGCGTTTTGCGCACAAGCCGGGAGCTTGCTGTGCGCCTCGACCAGCGCGGGCGGGTGCCACACCGGGTCAGGGCTGCGGGCAACAAGCGCGTGCGGAATCGGTGAGGAGTTGAGTACGCCAATGATGAACAGACGCGGGCGCGACTGCGGCAGGAAATGGATGGCATTCATGACCACCGCGCCAAACCGATAGCCGCTGCCTGAGAGCGCTGAACCAATCGCGGCAAAATCCTTGCCATCGTGTGCGGAAAGTGCCCCGCATACGTTTTCCAGCACCACCAGACGCGGTGCGCGGCCTTCCATGCCCAAGGTGTCGATGAGCCTCCAGAACGGCCAGAACGCACCGGAGCGCTCGCCCTTTAACCCAATGCCGATACCGGCCAGTGACAGGTCTTGACAAGGAAACGAGGCCCAAGCCAAGTCCGCCTCGTCCGGCAAGTCCGCCGTGGTCAGCGCGGCCACATCCCCCACACGCAGACGGTCAGCGCCCCAATTGGCAGCGTAGCTGGCGGCTTTTTTCGGATCAAAGTCATTGGCGAACAGGCACTGCCAGTCCGCGCCAAGCCCTGCCCGCGCCATCCCGCCGCCTGCGAAAAATTCATAGAAGCTGGACATGGGGTTCCCTGCGCTTTGTGGGCAAGCACATGGTCTGCACTCCGGTAAAACAAGCGTTTTTAGGATTGTCGGTCATAAACATCATTATCGCACTGTCTCAGCGCAGGTGCGGTGCAAGTATCCACGACGGGCAGAACAAGCGGGCGAAGCCCCCATCTGCCCCAAAAGCAGGAAATTTTCGTCTCGCATACGTTTTCCTCCGTCTCGCATACGAATTGATGGCGATAGCGCATTGCTACGCCCCATATTTCAAATGATAATAAGTTTAGTTCTCAATATTTATCATAGATTTGCAAATGGAGTTTGCCATGCAGATACCTGCTTTGGTTGAACCGGCTGAAGACCTTAGCCGCGAGGAAATCAACCGCTACAGCCGCCACCTACTGATTCCAAACGTCGGTTTAATGGGCCAAAAGCGGCTCAAAAATGCCAAGGTGCTGGTGATTGGCGCGGGTGGCTTGGGTGCGCCGACCTTGCTGTATCTGGCGGCGGCGGGCGTTGGCACCTTGGCCGTGATTGATTTTGACCGCGTGGACGAATCGAACCTGCAACGCCAAATCATCCACAGCATCCATACCGTGGGCGAGCTGAAAGTGGACAGCGCACGGCAGGCCGTCGCCCGTTTGAACCCGTATGTGACATTCGAGACCTACAGCGACCGGCTGGAACCGAACATGGCGGTCGAACTGTTCTCAGGCTACGACCTGATACTGGACGGCACGGACAATTTCGCTACCCGTTATCTGGTCAACGATGCGTGCATGTTGGCCGACAAGCCCTATGTCTGGGGTTCCATCTTTCGCTTTGAAGGCCAGGCTTCGGTGTTCTGGGAGAACGCACCGAACGGCGCGGGGTTGAACTATCGGGATTTGTACCCCGAACCGCCGCCGCCCGAGATGGCTCCCTCCTGCGCCGAAGGCGGTGTACTCGGGGTGTTGTGCGCCTCGGTTGCCTCCATCATGTCTACCGAGGCCATCAAGCTGATAACCGGCATTGGCGATACGCTGTTGGGGCGCTTGATAGTCTTTGACGCGTTGGACATGCGCTATCGCGAATTACCCATCCGGCGCTTGCCCAATCGGCAGCCAGTCACAGCGCTATCCGACTATCAGGCGTTTTGCGGCTTGAACCTGCCCGCCGATGCGCAAGCCGCCACGGTTCCTGCCATCAACGTCGGGCAACTCAAAGCGCTGTTTGACCAGAACGCGCCACCGCTGCTGGTCGATGTACGCGAACAGGGCGAGTGGGACATCGTGCATATTCCGGGTGCCATCCTGATGCCCAAGTCGCCCACTATTGCCAGCGAAATCATCGACCGTTTTGGCAGCGATGCGGATTTGGTGATTGCCTGCCGCTCCGGCGCTCGCTCCAAAGTCGTCACCGAAGACCTGCTCAAACGCGGCGCTGCCCGCGTGCGCAATCTTGAAGGCGGCGTATTGGCGTGGGCCAAACAGATTGACCCGTCGTTGCCGTCGTACTGAAGCCAGAGAGCGCAGATGACCTTGCACATCACGTGCGCGGCGCTGGATGCAATCGTCCGGCGGGCGCATGCCGAACATCCGATAGAAAGCTGCGGCATGGTGACTGCAAACATCGGGTTGGCGCTCGCCCAGCGCGTCATTCCGATGACCAACCAAGCGGCGAGCGAAACGTTTTTTCGCTTCGATTCGCGCGACCAGTTGCGCGTGTATCGGGATTTGAATGCGCGTGATGAGGAATGCCGCGCCGTCTACCACTCGCATACCGCAAGCGAGGCGTATCCCAGCAAAGACGATGTGGATTATGCCGGTCAGCCCGAGGTGCATTACCTGATTGTCTCGACCTGGGCGCAGACAAAAGTGCCGGTACGCAGTTTTCGCATTATCGATGGGCATGTCACCGAAGAAAGCATCGTCGTTGTGGATGCCGCTTGATAACAGCATCCCCTATTCATTACCCATCCCGACAAGGAGTTCCCCCATGTCCATTTCCGTCCTGATTCCCACCCTGCTGCGCCCCTTGACCAAGGGCGAGAAAACCGTTCAAGCGCAAGGCAACTGCGTAGGCGAGGTCATCGACCATCTCGACGAGCAGTTTCCCGGCATCAAGGAAAAGCTGGTCAGCGGCGATGCGCTGCACCGCTTTGTCAATGTCTATGTCAACGACAACGACGTGCGTTTTGCCGAAGGGCTGAAAACGCCGATTCAATCGGGCGACAGCCTGACCGTACTGCCTGCTGTGGCGGGCGGTTGATTGCGATTTGAAGAGTAAACCATGACCACAAAATTACTGCACGGCTGCGCATTGGCATGGCACGCCGGACAGCGCCTGCCCCACTGGCATGGACTGTCTGCGGCGCTGGCTTTGCAGACGGATTTGCTCGGTTTGCCGTCCGGCAATGTGACCGCTGACGTGGATGCCATGTTCACGCTGGCCGCGCCGAACCTGCATCCCATCAATGTTTACGTCAATTCAGACGCCGCGCGATTACCGACAACCGCTTTAAGCGAACTGACCTTGCAAGCCGCCAGCGGCATTATGTCGGTACATGGCAGAAGCAGCGGCAAGGCCAATCCGCTGGGCGTGGAGTATCTGACCGTGTTGACCGCCGTCATGGCCTTACAAGCGACACTGGCGGCGGCCGTCGGGCAATTGCGCAGCGGCGTATTTCATGAAGTCTACGTATCGCCGCTGGCGTGCGGACTGCTCAGTATCGGCCAGTATCTGGCAGGTGCGACCGCGCCGGAAGACCCCGAGCGATTTTTGCCGGGGCAGTATTCGCCCACATTGCGACCGCCCTTCGTCTCATCAGACAGCGTAGTCTTTGAACTGGAAACGCTGGACAGCAACCCGTGGCGGCTGTTTTGGCAAGCGGCGGGCATGCCTGCGGAATTGGCCGGTCAAGCGTGGAAAGCCTTTTTGTTGCGCTACGCCAAAGCGGTCAGCCCCATGCCAGACGAGTGCATGGCGTGCCTGTCGCGTCTGCCGTTTGCGCAGATACAGGCGCTAGCGCGGCAGGTGGGTATTGCGGTTGTACCCGTGCGCACCTTGGCCGAACGTCAGCGCGACGCGGACTATCAATCATCCACCGGGCCGTGGGCGTTTGCCGCGCATACAGCATCACATCTGGCAGCCGCCAATTCAGCGCCTAATGAATTACCGCTACGTGGCCTGCGCGTTATCGAATCCTGCCGCCGCATTCAAGGCCCGCTTGCGGGTCATTTGCTGGCGATGCTGGGAGCCGAAGTCATCCGGCTGGAACCACCCGGCGGCGACCCGTTACGCGCCATGCCGCCTTGCGCCGACGGTGTGTCGGTACGGTTCGATGCACTCAATCATCTGAAAACCGTGCAGGAAGTAGACATCAAGTCTGACGCGGGCAAGCAGACCATTTATGCACTCGCCCGTGATGCCGATGTGTTTTTTGCATAACTGGGCACCAGGCAAGGCGGCAGATATGGCACTGGATGCCAAGCACCTGCACGCTGTACGGCCTGACTTGATATACGCCTACGCGGGCGGTTGGGGCAATGCACGGGTGGATGCGCCGGGGACGGATTTTACGGTGCAGGCGTACTCCGGTGTGGCCGATGCGATTGCGCAAGTTTCCGGCGCACGCGGCGGTTCCCTGTTTACCGTGCTGGATGTGCTGGGCGGCGTGATGGCCACGCTGGGCGTTACCGCCGCCTTGCTGCATCGCCATCTGCGTGGAGCAGGTGTTGCCGTGGAAAGCTCACTGCTGGGCGCGGCAGACCACCTGATGCAGGTCACGCAATCGACTGCACGCGCGGCTGTGTTGAGCGGTTTATATCCCACCAGCCAAGGCGTGATTGCCATCGACTGCCAGACCCATGCGCAGCTTGCCGCCTTGGCACAGTGGCTGGGCGTGCAAAACGACCTCCAAACGTGCGAAGCCGCACTGCAACACCAACTTCGTGACCGCACCGCCGCCGAATGCGAAGCCGAACTCAACGCCCGCGACATTCCGGCCAGCGTGGTGATCGAAGACCTTGCAGCACTTCAACGCGATACCCGCTTGACAGCTTATCTCGGACACAACGCCTATTCATCCGTCAATTCCCCGTGGAGGTTTGCATGAACACCGCAGGCATTATCGATTTGGTTCCCGCCGCGCTGCGCCGCCGTTGGGCGCAAGATGGCACCTATCCCAACAAGCCGGTCTTTACGCTGTTTGCCGAGAAGGCCAGCGCCTTCCCGGACAAACCGGCAGTGCTCTCGTCTGATGGCATTGTGACCTACGGCGACTTGCTCAATGCCGCACTGCGACTGGCAAACAGCCTTGGCCGCGCAGGCATTGTGCCGGGCGATGTGGTGGCCTACCAATTGAGTAACCACTGGATTTGCTGCGCGATTGACTTGGCGGTTGCCGCGTTGGGTGCGATTGTCGCTCCATTCCCGCCGGGGCGCGGCAAGCTCGACATTCAGTTGCTGGTGCGTCGCTGCGATGCCCGCGCCGTCATCGTGCCGGACGAATATGCGGGCATCGATTTGTGCGAAGTCATTGAATCACTGCGCCCGACGCTGTTATCCATGCGCTTGTTGATTGTGCAAGGCATATCACGCGAAGGCTGGATTACGCTGGATTCTTTGTTGGATGCCGAACCAATGGACGCGACCAGCTTGCCGGAGGTTTGCCCGGATTCCCCCGTCCGCCTGCTGGTGTCGTCGGGAACGGAATCCGAACCCAAGCTGGTTGCCTATTCGCACAATGCGCTGGTCGGCGGGCGCGGGCGTTTTCTGCAACGCATCTCGCCCGCGAATACCGAGTTTCGCGGCCTGTATTTGGTGCCGCTGGGTTCGTCCTTTGGTTCGACCGCGACCTTTGGCGTGCTGTGCTGGCTGGGCGGCTCGCTGGTGGTATTGCCGAAGTTTGACGTACCCGCCGCGATTGAAGCCATCGCCGAGTTCAAGCCGACGTTCATCTTGGGCGTGCCAACGATGCTGCAACGCATTGCCGCAGCCCCCGCGTTGGAGCGCATCGATAAATCCAGCCTACTTGGCTTGATTGTCGGCGGTTCGGTCATCGATGAGGCGACCGTGCGCCGCTGCACCGAAGCCTTCCAGTGCGGTTTTATCAACCTGTACGGCTCGGCGGATGGCGTCAATTGCCACAATACTTTGGACGATTCATTGGATCAGGTGCTGACCAGCGTAGGTAAACCCAATCCTTCGGTCTGCGACATTCGTCTGATTGACAGTGCCGGGCGCGAAGTCGCACAAGGCGACATTGGCGAGATTACCGCGCGCGGGCCGGTCAGCCCCATGCAGTATGTGAATGCGCCGGAGTTGGATGCCTCGTACCGCGATGCCGAAGGCTGGGTAAAGACCGGCGATTTGGGCTATATCGATGCGAACGGCTATCTGGTTCTGGCCGGTCGCAAAAAGGACGTCATCATCCGGGGCGGTGCCAATATCAGCCCGGTACAGATTGAAGGGCTGCTGATGGCGCATCCCGATGTGGTCACAGCCGCGTGCGTGCCGGTGCCGGATGCGGATTTGGGGCAGAAGATATGCGCGTGCATTACCTTGCGAGAAGGCGCACGGAAGTTCTCGCTGGTCGAACTGACGGATTTCTTGCGCGACAAAGGTTTGGAGGTCAACAAGCTGCCCGAATACCTGCGCTTTTATCGCAGTCTGCCGCTGACACCGGCGGGCAAAATCGATAAACGTGCGCTGGCCGATGAGGCTGCCAAGGTGGGCGATGTTGAACGGAAAGCGGCATAGGGGATGACCATGCCATCCGATTTGGCAAAACAGGTCAGGCAGTTTGTCGAGACTGAAATCGTGCCGCATGAAACGGCGTTGGCAGCGGGCGACGAAGCAGCGCGTGAATTGAGTACCGACTTGGCCAAGCGTGCGCAGCAGACAGGCATCTTCGGCGCGTTTTATCCGCTGGAATACGGCGGGCGGATTGCACGGTTGACGGATTATCTGCACGTCGCCGAACAGGAAGGCCGCTCGGAGTACGCACCGGGGATTTTGGGCGCGGATGCCACGCTGGATGCGCATATGCTGGTGCGGCACGGCAGCTCCGCTGTCAAACAGCGCTTTCTTGCGCCGCTGGTGCAAGGCGCGGCGGTTTCCAGCTACGCCATGTCTGAACCGGACAGTATCGGCTCCATTCCGGCCACCATGACCTGCCGTGCCGTCTTGCAAAACAACAAGTGGTATATCAACGGCAGAAAGTGGTTTATCTGCCGCTCGCAGAGCGCCCATTTTGCAACCGTCGTTGCCAAAACGGCAGATGCGCTCACCGCGCAGGCGCTGTCGATGATCGTCGTGCCAACGGATGCCCCCGGCTTTGAAATCGTGCGGCCATTGGCAGTATTGGGACGGTTTCAGGGACAAAGCGAACTGGCTTTCACCAACGTCAGCGTTCCACAAGATTATCTGCTGGGCGAGCAAGGCCAGGGTATTGCGCTGATGCAGCAGCGGCTGGCGTTAGGGCGCTTGCTGCGCTCAGTCCACTGGCTGGGGCTGGCGCAGCGCTGCTTTGACCTGCTGTGTGAACGGGTGCATTCGCCGCGCGGCAAACTGGCGCGGCTTGCCGACAAGCAACTGGTGCGGGCACGGGTGGTCAAGGTCTATCAAGGTATCGCCGCCGCGCGAGGCCTGCTGTTTGATGCCGCACGCAAATTCGACGACGGCATTGCCAACAGCATTGAAGTGAACCTGACCAAGCTCGTGGCCTCGCAGGCATTGAGCGATGCCGCCGATTGCGCCATTCAAATCATGGGCGCGGAAGGTCTGGCGGACTGGACGCCGCTCTCCGGCATCTATCGCGCGGCCAGGACTACTCATATTCTTGACGGCGCGGACGATGCCTTAATCAGCACGGTCGGGCGGCAGTTATTGTCCGCGACCGCGCCAGATCGGGCATTCGACCCCTTGCAGCCGTCCCTGTCGATTGGCCGAGATACCGAATGAACAAATCACCCGCCACGCTGACCAGCTTGCTGACCTTGGCAATGGGCATGCCGATGATAGTGTTTTACGCCATCGGTGTGCTGGGGCCGCAGATGGTGGCGGATTTGGGGATCCCACAGGAATATCTGGGTTGGTTGACCGCCAGCACCTTCGGCTTGGCGGCACTGCTGTCGCCTTGGGCGGGCGCGTGGGTTCAGCGCATCGGCAGCCGCAGCGGACTGGCGACATTATTTGTGCTGGTCGGCCTGTCCTTTGCGTTGATAAAGCTGCTGCCGGGCTTTGGCGGCGTCGTGGTTGCGCTGCTGTTTTGCGGCGCTGCGCAAGCGCTTGCCAATCCGGCGACCAATCAGGCCATCGCGCAAACCGTTCCCCCTGCACGCAAAGCGGCCGTGGTGGGATTCAAGCAATCCGGCGTGCAAGCATCAGCGCTGATTGCGGGACTGGTATTGCCGGGGTTGGCAACGTGGCTGGATTGGCGCGGCGCATTCGCGGTCTGGGTACCGTTGGCCGCACTGTTGGCCTGGGCTGCAACCCGATTGATTCCTGCGAGCGCGTCAAGCAATGCCGCATTCAAACTGGCATGTCCCGGCGCTTGGTTATGGATGCTGATGGCAATCCAGTTATTCGCCGGTTTGGCGCTGTCTTCGTTCATCACCTTCTTCGGCGTGCATGCGCAGCAACTGGGCGTCTCCACGGCGCTGGTCGGCATGATGGTCAGCGGCTTTGGCGTGATGGGAATAGCCTCTCGCGTGGTACTTACGCCTGTCAGTTCGCACATGCGCGATGAAACGCTGCTGCTGTTGACCCTGTTTTTGTGCGCCATCGTGGCGCTGCTGGTCATGCAACTGGCCACACCCGACAGCCATTGGCCATTATGGATGACGGCGCTGGGGATGGGTGCAAGCGCCGTCGCCACCAACGCCATTGCCATGAGCCTGCTGCTGCGCGATGCCCGCTTTGGCACGCCCGCCCGCACCGCTGGTATGTTGTCCGCCGGATTTTTCGGTGGTTTTGCCATCGGCCCGCCGGTGTTTGGCGCACTGCTGGCGTTACCAGACGGGTTTGCCGGCGCGTGGTTGTTTTTGATTGCTGCTCTGGCGGCTGGAAGCTTGTGCAGCGTTATCCTCTACTGGCTGCGCATCCACGACAAGGCGTGAACGGATGGAACAGGACGCACGCAGACAACACGCCATTGCCGCCATTTTCCGGCGTATGGATGAGATGGCGGCGCAATGCGGCGAGAAATTTCCGTTATTTCGCGCCGCAGCGGATACGCAATGGACGCTTTCCAAACGAGGCTCGTGGATGGGCGGCTTCTGGGCGGGGTTGTGGTGGTTGAAAGCCAGCGTTACCGACAATGTCGCAGACCGTGCGCACGCCGTGCGGTGGTGTATGCGGCTGGAAGCCTCGCTGGACGAACCCAGCGTCAATCGCAGTTTTGTCTTCTGGTATGGCGCGGGGTTGGGCAATCAATTGCACACGGATGCAGCCGCAGGGCAACTCGCGCAACGTGCCACCCACACCCTGCTCAACCGTTTTGATGAAACGCTGGCGGTCTGGCCGCTGGACGAAGGCATGGGTGCAGGAGAACGCGGGCGCTGCATGCTCGACCTGGACTCATTGGCTCCGCTTCTCGCGTTGATGCACGCACATGGCGGATCGATTGGCCGCGACCTGGCACAACAGCATCTGGATAGCTGTCTGACACATCTGGCCGATGCAACCGGCGCTTGGCGTAGCCGCAAAGTGCTGGACGTGACACAAACCCAAGCTACCCCAATCTGGCCGCGCGGTCAGGCATGGGCGATGCTGGGACTTGCCGAAGCGGCGTGTCGATATGGCACGCAACGCTATGTCGATGCAGCGCTGCGGGCATGTGAATACTGGCATCGGCAATTGTGCGTCCCTGAAGCCGGGGTATGGGGAAAACCCGACCCAAGCGCCGTAGCCATTGCTTGCGTGGCAATGTTCCGCTTGTGGCAGCACATGCCCGAACAGCAATGGCTGCATCAGCAGTCTTGCCTGCATATCGATGTATTGTTGACAGCGGAGGTTGTACAGGCGGGCGTATTTGTTGGGCATCACTATCGAACCCGCCCCGAAACCTCCGAGTTGGTGGAATCCCCTTGCGCCCTGTTTTTCCTGCTGGAAGCGCTGTTGTGCATTTGCGCCACCCCTATTCTGAACACACCCCTGAACACACCCTCACGAGGAACCTTCGCATGAAACCTTTACGCCAATTGGGCTGTGTCACCAGCCTGCTGTTTGCCCTGACCCTTCCTGCGCTGGTGTTCGCCAACCCCAGCCAATCCACCGATGAAACCGGCATTCGCCAAATCATGATGTCCACCTGGGATACCCCGCAGACCCGGCTGGACATCGGCCCTGTCGTCATCAAGGACAAATGGGCCGTAGCCGGATGGACACAGGGCGGGCGCGGCGGGCGGGCATTCCTGACGCGCAACTCGCACGGTCAATGGCAAGTGTCGGTCTGCGGCGGCGACGGTCTGAAAGAGGCCAGTACACTGGCGCTGACCGGCATGCCCGTAGAAGCGGCACAAGACTTGGCGCAGCAGGTCGAAAAAGCCGAAACCGCCATCCCCGCCGAGCGCCGCGCCCTGTTCGCCACCTTTGAAGGCATGCTGCGCATGGACGGCGCGGGCAATCATCCGCCGCAAACACCACAAGATGGGCATGCGCATTAAAAATGCACCGAGCAGAATGACCACGAGCCAAAGCGCAAGCCTCGCCGCGCGCGGCGAGGTTAAGCGCGTTCTACCTACTTTGTGCTAATGTGGGAATGTAGGAAACAACGAGGCCATCCCATGAGCCGCTTGACCATCGACATGACCGCCCAGCAACATCAAAGCCTCAAGGCCTTTGCGGCGTTGCAGGGCAAGACCATCAAACAATATGCACTGGAACGATTGTTTCCCGGCGATACCGACGCTGACCAGGCGTGGCAAGCACTGAAAACCCTGCTCAATGAACGCATCAGCGCCGGATTGGCCGGGCAGGTATCAACCAAATCCATCGATGAGATTCTTGAGGAAGAGCTGGCGGCATCCAAAAGTAGCCGCGCTTGAGCTACGTTCTGACCGACTGGTGCGGATTGCCGACAGATTACGGTAAACATCCATCTACTTTTGCACAATCGCGCAGCCGAGTGACAAATCGGTCCAGCAGTGCTGACGGGCTTTCTTCATTCAGGCGCAGCAAATACGTGTTGATGACGACACACCTTAGATTCAACCTCCAAGTGCAACACCTACACTTCTTGTTTTTGGTGTTGCCATGTTGAACACTTACCATCACCTGAGTAGCGAAGAGCGTGCCGTGATTACGTTGAAACGTCGGGAGCATTGCAGTATGCGGGCAATTGCCCGCATATTGTGTCGTCCGATATCGAGGCTCACTGAATTTCCCAGACAACGGACGGCGTTAGATGGCTGGTTGCGAAATGGATACACATGTGTGTATCCATTATGGTATGGTTCTAGGATGGCACTCAAAGATTGCGGAATGCGGATTCGGGTGGAGAAAGAGTTGCGCGATGCATTCGTGCAGGCTTGCCGTGCCCAAGACCGCGTTGCTGCCGACGTGTTGCGGGATTTCATGCACTCTTTCACAGACAAGCAGCATAGAGATCAGGCTGATCTATTTGCTCGGACAGAAGGAAAGAAATGATCCCGCAAAACGCTCCTTGGTCGCAATTTCATCAAGCGGCGTGGCCGGTGGTAGCGCACCAGTCACGCCTAACCACAACCCACCTGGCACAGAGTGAATCATGGCTAATGGCTATTGGCATTGTCGCACGCATATGCAGGTCTACGGAACAACAGGAGGCCGGTGATGTCATTGGCTAACACTCGAAAATCCAGTGCCGCAAACAGACTCAAAGTCATCACGCGCGACCGGAATGGAGCAACCAAAACGACCGGAGGCAGTGTAAAAGTTGCTAAAGCAGGAGGTACATTCATTGAACGCGATGATTCAATCAACTGCTACCCGCGCTGGGCAGCACCTACTTGCATCATTGTGGATGGTCCTTATGGACTTGGCAAGTTCCCCGGTGAGCCCAAGACACCGGCCAACTTGGCTGAATGGTATGCCCCTCATGTTGCCGCTTGGTCAACCCATGCCAAAACAGACACCACGCTCTGGTTTTGGTGCACTGAAGTCGGTTGGGCAATGGTTCATCCAGTTCTAGAAATGCATGGTTGGCAGTATGAAGAGTGCAACATCTGGGATAAGGGTATCGCCCATGTTGCCGGTAACTGCAATAGTAAGACTATTCGCGGAACGCCTGTCGTTACCGAAGTCGCAGTGCGCTACACCAAGCGCAACCTGCTCACGGGAGGCAAGGGGTTGCTCAGCATTAAAGATTGGGTACGGCATGAATGGCAGCGTAGTGGTCTTCCCATGTCAAAAGCTAATGAAGCATGTGGTGTTGCGAACGCTGCGACCAGGAAATACCTGACACAGTGCCACCTCTGGTATTTCCCGCCACCCGAGGCCATTGTCCGCATGTCTGCATACTGCAACAAGCACGGACGCCCCACGGACCGCCCCTACTTCTCCCTGGATGGTCGCACCATAGTGACCGAAGAAGCATGGGCGCAGATGCGCGCGAAGTGGAATCACACACATGGGGTTACCAACGTATGGCAAGAACCAGCAGTGCATGGCCGCGAGCGCATTCGTGTTGGCGATGGCTATCTACATGCCAACCAGAAGCCACTCGCCTTGATGAAGCGCCAGATCATTGCTTGCACTGACCCTGACGATGTAGTTTGGGAGCCGTTCGGTGGACTATGCTCGGCATCCATTGCCGCACTGCATACTGAGAGACGATCTTTCGCTTCAGAGATTAACCCCGAGTACTTCCAGGTGGCGGCGTCGCGCCTTGAAGAAGAGTTCGCTAACTTAAGGGAACGCCGAGAGCATGCCGCATAGCACTGCCGCACCCACGCCACCCGCCAAAACTGGTGGACCGGTTCGTTCTTGGCCTCATCGCAAGCTCTACGAGAACGTCATAAAGACGCTATATGCCTTGCCAGAAGAATTCAGAACGTCGCTTCGTATTTCTGACTTCCGAGCGACAGATATATTCACGCTGAATTCTGCTCTCGGAGCCTCCATTGAGGATGCTGTTGTCAATGGATTGAATAGTCTGCGCGAGGTGTGGGATCCGGACGGTCAATATGCGTTGTACCGCTTCGAGCGGCAGGCGCAGGCATTTCCGGATGTGCGACTGGTAACGGAAGCTCCTGATGAGCAAGCCATTATCATGGGGATCGAACTGAAAGGTTGGTTTGCTTTATCCAAAGAAGGCGAACCAACCTTTCGCTACACCGTTACCCCAAGTGCCTGCGCTGATGCTGACCTGCTTGTTGTTTATCCTTGGGTGCTCAGTGATGTGGTCGCGGGTAGCCCGAAGCTACTTCGTCCTTTCGTAGGAGGGGCTCGCTATGCAGCAGAGTTGCGCAATTTCTATTGGCAAACTATGCGAGCAGAACGGGGCGGAAATGGAACCATCATCCCTGCCACTCATCAAGCTCCCTATCCGGCCGTAAAAACCGACCAATGCTCTGACCGTGCAGCAGATGACGGCGGCGGCAACTTTGGCCGTGTAGCACGTTATGGCCTGCTGGATGAGTTCGTGAAATCCACAGAGAAGCAAGAGGTGTCGGGCATCCCGGTTCGGGCATGGCTGACCTTCTTCAAAATTTTCAGCGATAACGCACGCAACCTTGATACGGTAGTCACTACCGTTGAAAGCGCCTTACGTAGATATAGTGACATAGGCGAGAACGAGAAAACCGCCTTGGTGGAATCCTTTGAGCGTATCGTGGCAATCCTGAAGGGACAGTGACGACACTCAAGTCACTGAAAATATCGAAATCCATCGTCAGGATGCTTCGCGAATTGACGCGTGCGCTGGATGTAGCAACCCCATACCTGCGCCGATGAAGTCCTGCCAAAGGGCATCCGGAAATTCTACAAAATCGTTGCGCTTGACTCTTGAGACTAAACCTTGGCAACCACTTCACCACCAAATTGAGGGAACCCATCTTCGGGATTTCCGAGCTGCCGATAAGCATAGATTTCCGTATTGTTCGGGCCAACGGTCTTCCATGTTTCGGCCATGATCGTTCCATTGGGAAGACGGACATAGTAATAGCCGTTATCATCTGCACTAAGGGCATACGCGGTATTTGTCTGGGCAATGGGCCCATTTTTAAAACTGACAATACCGGACTGGTCATCAGGATTGGTTGTGGGTGGAATAGTGGTCGGCATGGATATTCCAGCCAGATCGGCACCTTGTAGCGAGGAAGGTCCAGCAACCACATACTTGGTTGAAGAGCCTCCGGCCACTTCTGCGCCAAGACTTGCGGATGCAGCCAAGCTCAAGGCGCAAGCAATGGCAGTCAAAGTTGGAGTTTTGTGTTTCATGGTAATTTCCTTTCAAGGGTTGAGGAGTTTGTTACAACGACCATTTTCATAAAAATGGACAAAATGCTTAAAATCTTGCCGTTAATCCCATTCTTATCGCACGTCCCGGTGCAGGTTGGGAGACACGCGCCAGGGGGTCGATATAATAACGATTGGTGATATTGGTTATGCCCAAATCGATGCTTAAATGGTCATGCACGCGATACACCGCATAAGCATCAAATACCCATATGGGATTCCAAGAATACGGGCGATTTAAAACACGCGACATCCCGCTCATATTTCTTTCGGATTTATTTTCATAGGCGCTGTGATAAGTCATTCGACTGCCAACCTCAAGTTTTCGATCAAGCAAACGCGCTCCAAAATCCAAATCAAGAGAGTATTTCGGTTGCAATGATGTGTGCGCAAACGTGCCAGGAAATCCACCATCTACGCACGCGGGAGTGCGGTTATAAATTGGGTCAATAAATGACGCATAATCTTTATCGCACATTTTTTGTTCAAGACGATAACTACCACCGAAGCCTGCAAAATACCTTCCACTATCAATGCGTGTCTGCACTTCAATGCCAGAAAGCTTTTTTTTGTCGAAATGCACGATATTGAAGTTGTAATCCCTATCCATATAGTCGCGGATGGTGCTATTGAAATAATTGATACGGAAATCCGTATAATTCAAGCCCGGAAAATAACGGGTTAAATCGTGTGCGTAACCCACTTCCCAGTTATACGCCCGTTCGGGTCTGCTGGCAGCACTGCCCCGAAGGGGGCTGCCAAGAGCACCACGTACCATCTGAGTGGATTCAAAAATGCTGGGAAAACGAGAGAACTGTGCATAACGTGCATAGACACGAATGTTGTCTGTCAGGAATGCCGTTGCTCCGAATTGCGGTGCCCACGCATGACCACGTATTTTTTCTGGTGCCTGCCAAGGGTTGGGGGGTGGCGCTCCAGAAACATAGGTATGGCCAAAGCTATCCCCATATTTTTTTGCAACACCATCTGGACTTTGCGTTGTGGCAACCATTTCATTAAGGTCAATTGTTCCATTCAAAAAAGGATTATTGGCCGCAAAACCTTTATGATTTCCCGTGTAGGGAACGAGAATTTCCTTGTCAGAAGTTTGATACCGCACACCGTTAATTTTTCCGTCATTTACGTAATCATCAGCTGTTGGAAATTCCGCCAAAAAATCTGCCAACATATCCGGCTCGTAATTTACATACCAATCAATTTCATCATCATAAAAACTGCGTTGTCTGTCATCGAAGTCCGCTGCATCCGCATCAGACATAATTTCTTTGTAAGTAAACCGTCTATAGGCTAATGGCGTATAAACTTGATAACCATCTACACGATGTTTGCGTTGCTCAGCCGTCTTGTCATCATGCGCCCAATAGTCCGAATAACGATAGCCTGCACTAAGTTGCAACCAAGAGGTTGCCGTCCAATTGAAATTAAAAGCAAAGTTATATTGCTCTCGCGTGCCTGCGCGTGGTGCATAATAGTGTATGCCGCTGGTTCCTTCGGTACGGTCATTGCCTGCTGCTTCAGAACCATTCCATTGTTTGAGTTTTTCGCGTGTAAAATCACCCGATACCGTCAGGTCTAAGGTCGAATGCAGTTTAAACTTGTTGCTCACATTTACGCCCAAACGGTCATCACTGGTAATCTGCAATGCTCTGGGTACGATGTTGTAACGCCCATTGGTATTAGGTTGTTTGTCCGGTGGTTCTGTTGGCACTGCAGCACAATAAGCAGAGCTTGGCGCTTGGTTTGACCTGGCATGGCACTTGACATAGTCATCCCACGCGCTATCTCTCGTATCTACGGTAGGAAGCCCAAAAGTCGCGTCTCCGTTCTGATGCCGCCATGCATCACTTTGAGTTACCCAAATACCGGCAGAAATATCTATCCAACGACTGCCTTCAGGCTTCCATGCGTAGCCTAGGTTGTATGTATTTTGTTTGACATTGCTATAGGGAAACTGCGCTTGAACCGCGTCGATTCCATTAATATTTTCGCTGTTACGGACAGCATATGAAATGATAAATGGAATGCTCTCACCAAAGAGATGGTCAGTACGCATATAGCTTAAATCAAGCGACTGATTACCAGGCAGTCGCACTGAACCTTTCAGTAAAATTGATTCAAGTTCGCTGGATGTATTGGTGACTTCTTGTCCGGGCAAAAAATAATTGGCTACGTATTGAGTAGGTAGCCGCTCGACTTCTAGAACTGTATTTGTATCCAGGTTTGCTAACAAATCATCACGCCATGCATCTGTTTCATACCCTTGAGAGCCGCCCTTTCCGCTAAAATAGTTCCCGCGTTTCCGATAGCTGTAAGCGCCAAGCAAGTCGAAATGCTCGTGTTTGTTTGCTATTGCCACCCGCCAGGCAGTGTCATTAAAGTCCAAATCTTTCCCGCTTGACCCTTTGCGTGGGGTCATGTCTGATCCGCGCCCGAATGGCAAAGACACACCGTAGCCAATTCTATAAGCTCCGGGTATATCCCGATAATCTTTGCCAAAGTTGCTGAAACTGCTTTCATCAGGTTTGACAGCATTGGTAGCCGTTTCAGTTTTCAGTTCAAACCCAAAAGTTTCACCGGGCCTTACGATGTCATCCACTTCCAGTGTTTTGACCTGCACCGAACCGCCAATTCCGGTTCTGACTCCGCGCGTCATGGACGGGCCTTTTTCCACCATGATGCTGCTAATCATGTTGGGGTCGAGGTAGTTGCGATTGGCGACACCCGCCAACGACATCCAGACGGACGTTGATTGTTCTGTACCATCGACGGTCAATGGAATCCGCCCGCCACCCTGTAAGCCCCGAATATTCGGGTCAACCGCGCCGCTGTTGCGTGAGTCCCCGCTATAAACGCCGTTCAACCCCTTGAATAGATCACCTACCGATGTCCCCTTGTAACGCTCGATTTCTTCCTTCCCCATATAGACATTGGACACATCCTTGGCAAACACATCGTTACGCCCGGCTTCGTCGCGGGTTTCGTATTGGCCTGTGACCTCGATGATGTCCAGTTCGGTGACATTGGCCGATGTCGATGCGGGGTCATCCTCGTCTTGAACCGTGCTCTGCGCCTGCACATAATCACCGCCGCAGGCAAGCGCCAGCAGAACGCACAAGACCAGTGGCTTCAGGGGATGGGCGGCGGGCGGTTCAATCGACTGAGGTAGCATGGCCAAGGCTCCATGTGTGCCGCCGCAGCGGCGTTCGGGTGTAGCCTCATCATGCCATTGAATGATAATGAGTATTGTTTGATTTCGTATGCGAGACGGAGGGAAACGTATGCGAGACGAAAATTTCCTGCTTTTGGAGGGAAGAGAACCGTTGTCATGACCTGGCAGCAGGTTGGGGCAAGGGCGTGGTTGAGCGACTTTCCGCAGACTTGCGCCTTGCCTTCCCCGGTATCGGCGGATTTTCGACCCAGAGCCTGTGGTACATGCACCAGTTCTTTCAGGAATGCAGCGCCACACCAAATCTCCAACCACTGGTTGGAGAAATCGGCTGGGCACGCGCTGGACGGCATATTCGCGTTTATGGGCAGCCAATACCGGCTGGAGGTGGAGGGAAAGGAGTGTTTTATCGACCGGCTGCTGTTCCAGCGCCGTCTGCGGGCGCTGCTGGCGGTGGAGTTGAAAATCGGGGAGTTCGAGCCGGAATTTGTCGGCAAGATGCAGTTCTATCTTGTCGCGTTGGATGCTACGGTGCGTCAGGATGAGGGGCTGTCCGGAATTTCGCTTAATCCTCCCTCGCCATCACCTTCTGCGCTGTCGCCCCCACGCTGTGTCGCGCGCGCAGCGCCAGTCCAAGCGCACACAGCACGCCGATGCTCATGCCCGTCAGCATGCCGACCTGACCCAGATAGTCCAGCATCACGCCTGCGGCGACAGGCACGACCAACCGTGCCACGGTAAAAATGGTCGATTGCAAGCCGTAGTCCGAGGCGTTGCGCTGGCGGCGGGTGAAGAACATCGTTAAACCAAACATCAGCGCGGAGATGGCACCCATGCTGGCGGCGACGATGAGGGCGCTGATGGTGAGCCAGACAGCGCCCAGCTTCGCCCAAACGACCACTGTGAGCAGCACCAATGCAGCGAGCGCGGCGAGCAGGTACAGCACGATGGCGCGTGCCGTTCCGAGCACTGAAATCAAGCGCCCGCCTATCAGGCTGAACAGTGCGCCGGTCACGCCGCCCGCAATGCCAATCGTCCATGCGACCTGTTCCAGCGGCATGCCTTGGTCGAGCATCAGCGGTTTCAAGAACAGCCAGACCGCGCCGATGAAGGGGAAGCTGGTCAGCAGCATCCAGGTCCATTGTGTTGCGCCCGGCTGCGCAAAAAAGCTGGCCCAATCGGCGAGTATGGCGGGCGGGGTGTTGTCCGTTGCGCTGTCTTGTACCGGCAGTGACGCTTGCGCGCGCAGTGCGGCAAACGGCAGGCAGCCCCCCAGCAAGGCCGCGCCCATGATGACGAAGGGTGCTTGCCAGCCCCAGCGCGAGAGCACCAGTACCATGACCCCGCCGCCGACAATCGCGCCGATAAACAGCGCGGCAGAACGGATGCTGCCCGCGCGTAATTGTTCGCTGCGCGGCAGCCATTGCACGGCCAGCGCGTTAACCGGAATGTCCAGCCAGGTAGTGGCGATGCTGATCAGAAAGGTCAGCGCAAACAGCGGCAGTTTGTGGGCAATCAAATTCTGCCAGCCGATGGCGACGTACATCGCCAGCAGCAATGCGCTCATCAGCCACAACCAATGCACGAAATGCCCGCGCCCGAAGCGCACGCGCTGCACCGGCATGGCGAACAGGAATTTGAAGATGGCAGGCAGCGCGGCCAGTTGCAGCAGGCCGATTTCCGTCCCCTCCCAACCGTGCTGACGCAGCACCAGCGGCAGGCCGAACATCAGGTAGATGCTGGGGACAGCCAAGACCAGATTCATCCAGCCAAACAGCAGTTGCAGTCCCCAGCGTTTGGGTGTGCTCATAGATGGCATCATGGGTTTGCTCGTGGTTTATGGGCAATCAGGACAGTGAGCGGCGTGACCGGAAAGCGCACCTGCTGCAATGTCTGCACGTTGATCAATCCGGCGTGCGCCAAGGCTTGCGCCAGTTTCCCCTGCGGCCAGACCTGCCTGCCTTGCATGCGCATGTAGAGGTAATACTGCAAGATGTGTTTGGCCTCGGCGGCGTCATCCAGCACTTCGGCGTGACAGCAGACCAGCACGCCACCCGGGCGCATGGCGCGGTATAGCCGTTGCAGGACTGCCGGAATATCCGCCACGAAATGCAGCACGGACGAACACCACACCAGGTCATAGTCGGTGCCGAAATCGTCGCTGTTCAGGTCGCCGCCAATGGCTTGCAAGCGCGAGGACAAACCGGCGCTATCGATATGCTCCTGCGCCACGGCGGCGGCTTGTGGGTACTCGAAGACCACGCCGGTCAATGCGGATTGAATTTGCGCCAGTGCAATCGCCACCAACCCCGGTCCGCCGCCCAAATCCAGCAGACGGCGGGCATGCTGGAACTGCGGCAACCTGGCGCACAGTTCACGCGCGACATCTGCCGTCACCGCGCGTTGTTCCTGCGCAATCTGCACCCGCGCCGCCTGCGCCCAGCCGCGTTGCAGCTTGGCCCTATCGGGCATGAGCGCAGACGTGCCATGGCGCACCAGCTCCCCCAGCTGTGCGCCGACCTGACGCACGATACGATGTCGAAACAACAACGCATCGCCGCAGTAGTTCTCTGACTGCGCATCCAGATAGCCACTGGCGACGGGTTGGTTGCGATAGCGCAGTGCAGGCGTGGTTTCACGTTCCAGCAAATCCATTGCCCACAATAATTCCAGCAGATAGCCGG
>NZ_LSZO01000131.1 GCF_001580025.1 Ventosimonas gracilis
GCGGACTGGCGCGACAAGCTGAAGGACAGCAAAGCGAAGATCGCCATCGACCGACGCATTTACCGCGCCGAGCTTGGCAACTTCGGCGACCACAAGCCATACAGGGAAGGGGTGTGGGAGCTTCGTATCGACGTAGGGCCAGGCTACCGCGTCTATTACGCGCAATCCGGGCAAGCCGTGGTCTTGTTGCTCTGCGGCGGCATCAAGCGTTCGCAGGACGCCGACATATCGAAGGCGTGCGAATA
>NZ_LSZO01000132.1 GCF_001580025.1 Ventosimonas gracilis
TCGATACCTTCGCGCTCAAGCGGCTTGAGGATTTTGGCCATCGACTGGCGCACTGTGTGGGATTCGTAGAGTTTGGCGGTGAGCAGGCTTACCGTATAGGTTTCTATGGTTTGAGCTGCGGCGCACTCAAACACTGCGCTGTCTTCGTTTTTTTCGATACGGCTGGGCTTGCGTCCGCGCAGCCATTGGATCAGCCCGATCAGCCCGCCGCCGGTAAGCCCCACGGCGGAAAGCATG
>NZ_LSZO01000133.1 GCF_001580025.1 Ventosimonas gracilis
ATGCGGGTAAATAGTGGCGGTATCGAGCAGTTTGCCGGTCGCATCAATCACCGCCACTTTGCAGCCGGTACGCAGCCCCGGATCCAGCCCCAAGGTGACCCTCGCTCCGGCGGGCGCGGCGAGCAGCAAGTCGTGCAGATTACGTGCGAAGACGCGGATGGCTTCTTCTTCCGCCGCCTCGCGCAGCTCGCCTAACAGCTCGTTTTCAAGCGCCGGATAGAGTTTGATTTTCCAAGTCCAGCGCACCACTTCAGCCAGCCAGTGATTTTCTGTATTAACGGCAAAACGCTGCGCAATCATCGCCTCGCACGGGTGGGCGCTGCCTTGTTCATCGGTTTTCAGCGTGACGCTTAACACCCCTTCATTACGGCCACGAAAAATCGCCAAGGCGCGGTGCGAAGGCACTTTAGCCAGTGCTTCGTCGTGCTCGAAATAATCGCGAAATTTCGCGCCTTGCTGCTCTTTTCCTTCCACCAATCGCGCCGAAAGCTGCGCGTTTTCCTTTAAAAATGGGCGAATTTGCCCGCGCAGCAAAGCGTCTTCGGCAAAGCGCTCCATCAGAATATATTTCGCGCCTTCCAAGACCGCCTTCAGATCGGCCAAGCCTTTTTCCGTATCGATCAAGGCGATGGCTTCGTCTTCTGGATTAAGTGCAGGATTTTCTAACAGTTTATCGGCGAGCGGCAGTAACCCGGCTTCAATGGCGATTTGCCCTTTACTGCGCCGATTGGGCTTGTAGGGCAGATAAAGGTCTTCCAGTTCGGCTTTGCTGCTGGCAGCAAAGATTGTTGCCGCGAGCGGCGCAGTCAGTTTGCCCTGCTCTTCAATACTGGCAAGAATGACGCCACGGCGCTCCTCCATCTCGCGCAGATAACGCAGCCGCTCTTCCAGCAGACGAAGCTGGCTGTCATCCAGGCTACCGGTGCGCTCTTTGCGGTAGCGGGCGATAAACGGCACGCTCGCGCCTTCATCAAGCAGCGCTACGGCGGCCTCCACCTGTGTCACCCGCACCGGCGAGCCCAATTGCGAGGTCAACTCATCGGCAATGGTTTGCACAATGCGCAGCGCCTGGGTCATGGAAAGTCCTTCAAAAGCCAAAGTCGTGCATTATGTCGCGCGATAACGGCCAGGTAAAATCCGCTAACGAATGCAGTGCTCGGTTAAAGCCAAGCTTGCGTGATAATTGCCGCCTCTACTTTTAGTGTTGGGGAAAGCGCATGAACACGGCGGATGAAGGCGAAAAAATCCTGATTGTGGACGACGACCCTGGGCTGCGCCGTCTGCTGGAGCGCTTTTTAACCGAACAGGGCTACCGCGTGCGAGCCGTGGCGGACATCCCACAGATGAGCCGCCTGCTGGAGCGCGAGTTATTCGCCTTGTTGGTGCTGGATTTAATGCTGCCAGGCGAGGACGGCCTGTCCGCCTGCCGCCGTCTGCGCGAGACAGGCAATTCGGTTCCCATCATTATGCTCACCGCCAAAGGCGACGAACTCGACCGCATTACCGGCCTTGAACAGGGCGCGGATGATTATCTCGCCAAGCCGTTTAATCCGCGTGAACTGCTCGCGCGCATTAAAGCCGTGCTGCGCCGCCAAACGCCCAACGTGCCGGGAGCGCCGCTCAGTGAAGAGGTGGAAGTAACCTTTGGCGACTACCGCTTCTCACTCGCCACGCGCGAGCTGCGCAAAGGCGATAGCGTGCATATGCTCACCACCGGCGAATACGCGGTACTGAAAGTGCTGGTGCAGCACCCGCACGAGCCGCTGTCGCGTGACAAGCTGATGCATCTGGCAAGAGGCCGCGAGTGGGATGCGATGGAGCGCTCCATCGACGTGCAGATTTCCCGCCTGCGCCGCCTGATTGAGCCGGATACCGCCAAACCGCGCTATATCCAAACCATCTGGGGCGTAGGCTACGTCTTCGTACCAGACGGCAAAGCAGCATCGTGAAACTCCTCGCCTTACTGCCGCGCAGTTTTTTTGTCCGCACCCTCTGGCTGGTGCTGGGCGTGGTGCTGTTTTCCAAAGCCTTGACGGTGGTTTATCTGCTGTTTAACGAAGATGTGCTGCTCGACCGCCAGTACAGCCACGGCGCGGCATTGACTTTACGCGCCTTTTGGGCGACCGATGGCGAGCAGCGCGAACGGGTCGCCGCCAGCACCGGCCTGCGCTGGCTACCCGATAGCGAAGTACCGGCCGGCGAATCGCACTGGCCTTACGGCGCAGTGTTTCAAAAGCAGATGCAGATGGAACTCGGCGAGCAGACCGAAACCCGCCTGCGCATCCGCCAGCCGCCGATGCTCTGGGTTCGCGCCCCGAGCCTGGGCGAGGGCTGGGTCGAAGTGCCGCTTTACCCGCACCCGCTGCGAGGCCAACGGATTTGGAGCGTGCTCGGCTGGTTTTTGCTGATTGGGCTGTCCTCCACTGCCGCCTCGTGGATTTTTGTCCGCCAACTGAGCGCTCCATTCAAGCGGGTCATAGTCGCCGTGCGCGAGCTGGGACAAGGCCGCCGCGTACGTTTAGAAGTGGACGGCTCGCGCACCAACGATATGGCCGAACTCTACCTGGCCTTTAACCAAATGTCCGAAGACGTCGAGCAAGCCGCCCGCGAGCGCGAACTGATGCTGGCTGGGGTCTCCCACGATTTGCGCACGCCCTTGACGCGCCTTCGTCTGGCCTTGGAGTTGCAGGCGGTCGATGACGATTTAAGCGCCGACATGATCAGAGATATTGAGGACATGGACGGCATTCTTGACCAGTTCCTCGCCTTTATCCGCGATGGCCGCGCCGAACCTATGGAAATCTGCGATTTAAACGAACTGGTGCGCGAAACCGCCGCCGCCTTTAATCAGCACAATCCGCGCGTAGGGCTGCATTTGCAGGACATCCCGCCGCTTTCGATCAAGCGGCTTTCGATCAAGCGCCTGCTCGGCAATCTGCTGGAAAACGCCCTGCACCACACCAGCGGCCATGTGGAAATCACCTCGCATATTGCCCGCTGCGAGAAAACCCGCTACGCCGTGCTCTGCGTGCTCGATCGCGGCCTTGGCATTGCCGAAAACGAGCTTCCCCACATCTGCAACCCGTTTACCCGTGGCGACCAAGCCCGCAGCGGGCGCGGCAGCGGCCTTGGCCTTGCCATAGTCAAACGGATAGCACAGCAGCACGGCGGACGCTTTGAACTCAAAAACCGCGAGGGCGGTGGCCTGGAAGCGCGGGTTTGCCTACCGCTGCGCAAAGACGTTAACTGACATTCTTTATGTCGTAAACAGGCCTTTTTCCTGGTGCGTCGCTTGGGGTTTTTTCTTACCCTTGCCGCCTCCCGGGAGAGGGACTGAACACAAGGAGAACTCACCATGCTTAAATCCCGTGCCGCCGTCGCCTTTGCGCCAAACGAGCCGCTGCGTATCGTTGAAGTGGATGTCGCCCCGCCAAAAGCCGGCGAAGTGCTGATACGTATTGTCGCTACCGGCGTTTGTCATACCGATGCCTACACCCTGTCTGGCGCGGATTCGGAAGGCGTATTCCCGTGCATTTTGGGGCATGAAGGCGGCGGGATAGTCGAAGCGGTAGGGCCAAATGTAACCACAGTCAAGGTCGGCGACCATGTGATACCGCTGTACACCGCCGAATGCGGCGAGTGCAAATTCTGCAAATCGAATAAAACCAACCTGTGCAGCTCAGTACGCGCCACCCAAGGGCGGGGACTTATGCCGGACGGCACCACGCGCTTTTCCTATCAAGGCCAGCCGATTTATCACTATATGGGCTGCTCGACTTTCTCCGAATACACCGTTGTGCCGGAAGTTTCCGTCGCCGTTATCCCGCGTTCTGCCGCGCTGGAAAAAGTCTGCCTGTTAGGCTGTGGCGTGACCACCGGCATTGGCGCGGTACTCAATACCGCCAAAGTCGAAGCCGGTTCAACCGTTGCCATTTTTGGCTTAGGCGGCATTGGCCTTGCCGCGATTATCGGCGCCAAGATGGCCAAAGCCGCACGGATTATCGCGGTGGATATCAATCCGGATAAATTCGAGACCGCGAGGCAATTAGGCGCAACCGACTTTGTTAATCCCAAAGAATACGACCGCCCGATTCAAGACGTCATTATCGAGATGACCGATGGCGGCGTGGATTATTCCTTTGAATGCGTCGGCAACGTGAATTTAATGCGCGCGGCGCTTGAGTGCTGCCATAAAGGCTGGGGGGAATCCTGCATTATCGGCGTAGCACCGGCGGGCGCGGAAATCAGCACTCGCCCGTTCCAACTGGTCACCGGTCGCGTCTGGCGCGGTAGCGCCTTTGGCGGGGTCAAGGGGCGCACCGAACTGCCGGGGTTTGTAGCCAAAGCGCAAAGCGGCGAAATCCCGCTGGATACCTTTATTACCCACAATATGCCGCTGGAAGAAATCAACGAAGCCTTTGATTTAATGCACTTGGGTAAAAGCATCCGCACCGTTATTCATTTTTAAGATGGGTTTAATGATGGAACAACTATCAGCCAGTAAAAGTTTTGGCGGCTTTCATAAGCGTTTTCGCCACAACAGCCAAAGCCTTGACTGCGAAATGATTTTTGCGATTTATCTGCCGCCACAAGCCGAAAAAACCGGCGCAAAGTTGCCGGTGCTCTATTGGCTGTCTGGCCTTACCTGCACCGATGAAAACTTTATGCAAAAAGCCGCAGCGCTGCGCGTGGCGGCAGAATTGGGCTTAATCATCGTGGCACCCGATACCAGCCCGCGTGGTGACAAGGTGCCGGACGATGAAAACGGCGCTTGGGATTTTGGCAAAGGCGCAGGCTTTTATCTCAACGCCAGCGAACAGCCCTGGGCACAGCACTACCGCATGTACGACTATGTCACCAAAGAACTACCGGCACTGATTGAAGCGAATTTTCCGGTATCGGATAAACGCGGCATTAGCGGGCATTCAATGGGCGGGCATGGAGCGCTGATTTGTGCGCTGAAAAATCCCGGGCGCTACCAGTCGCTATCCGCCTTTGCGCCTATTGCCAATCCGTCGAATTGCCCTTGGGGTGAAAAAGCCTTTTCGAAGTATCTGGGCAGCAATCGTGAAACCTGGCGGCAGTGGGATGCTTGCGAGCTGTTAAAGACCGCCAAAGAGCGCCTGCCGATACTGGTTGACCAAGGCGCGGCGGATAGCTTTCTGGCGGAACAACTTAAACCCGAAGCGCTTAAGGCTGCCGCCGAAGCCGCCGGTCTCCCACTCAATTTAAGGCTGCAAGAAGGCTACGACCACAGCTACTACTTTATTGCCAGCTTTATTGAAGACCACCTGCGCCACCACGCCGCCGTATTGAGCCAATAATGCGCATCGGCCACGGTTACGACGTTCACCGCTTTGGTCAGGGCGATTTTGTCACCTTGGGCGGCGTGCGCATTGCCCACTGTTTTGGCTTGATCGCCCATTCCGATGGCGATGTTCTGCTGCACGCACTGGCCGATGCACTACTGGGCGCAGCGGCTTTGGGCGACATCGGCAAGCATTTCCCCGATACCGACCCCGCCTATAAAGGCGCAGACAGTCGCCTATTACTGCGCCGCATACGGGAATTAGTGCAGCAACAAGGCTTTAGCCTTGGCAATGTCGATGCCACTATCATTGCGCAAAAACCCAAAATGGCGCCGCATATCGAAAGCATGCGCAAAAACATTGCCAGCGACCTTAAGATCGACCCCGCCCAAGTCAACGTCAAAGCCACCACCACCGAAGGCCTGGGCTTTTGCGGCCGCGAAGAAGGCATTGCCGCGCATGCCATCGTGCTGCTTTTATAAAAACCCTCTCGCATGCGGGAGAAGATCCCGCTTTTTAAGCCGCTGAGGCGATAAACAGCGCAAACAACTCCGCCTGCGAGCCGATTTTTAATTTGCTGTACAGATGCTTGCGGTGCATGCGTACCGTTTCCGGCGAGATGGCAAGCTGTTTAGCGCTGGATTTGACCGAATGCCCACATAGCAGCAAATGCGCCACTTGCTGCTCGCGTTCAGTTAAATGGCTGTGCTGAAAATGATTAAAAGCGCCGCGGATTTTATCCTCCAGCGCA
Organism: Ventosimonas gracilis; assembly: GCF_001580025.1. GTDB lineage: Bacteria > Pseudomonadota > Gammaproteobacteria > Pseudomonadales > Pseudomonadaceae > Ventosimonas > Ventosimonas gracilis. Next base: position 6,061 of record NZ_LSZO01000133.1, read on the forward strand.
TCATGGCTCGCGTTCGGCAGATTGACCTGCTGAGCACCAAGACAAGCCCGCAAGCCCCCCTGCTGATCAAACTGGCGCAGCAGTTCGCGCAGCAACGGCCAAGCACTTTGCAGCAGGGCAAGTTCCCGCTTGCTGAAACGCGCACAGCTTTGCCCTTGAAACACGCACAGCGACAGCTTGCGCCCGTCTGCCAAGTCCACAATAAAGTGCGCATCTTCCATCGAGCCGGTGCGCTGGTAATAGACGCGGTAATACTCGCTGTGGAAAAAATCATCCGGTGCAATGCTCGCTAGCGGATAAAAGCCCTCAGCAAGACCGTTATCGACCGCCAGACAAAACGGATCGAGCAGATAACCGCGTTTGTAATAGCGCTCCAGCAAGGTTTCCTGATACGCCTGAGCAATGCCGCAGTGATAAAGCAGACGCGGCGGCTCGCCTTTGCACTCAAGCCCGAGCAGCGCCGACAGCTCATTTTTGGCCGAGAGCAAAACTTGCAACGCCTTTAGCAAGTCCTTGCAAAAATCCGCCGTCTGCAGGTTGGCAAGACAATCCGCCAGCGCTTGATGCCAAGCGAGCAGAGCGGCGGTTACACGAACCTTAGGGATAAGCGAGTCCATGGACGGCAGTTTAGCCGCCGCAGAGGGCTTTTTGTCTAGCCGCCAAAATCACCACTTTGTTTTAACTCTGCGGCGGTTTGCACAATCACCTCGCGCAACGTTTCAACAATTTCATCAACCTGCTGATAAGTAATGGTAAGCGGCGGTGACATCACATTTAAATGAATAATCGGGCGCACCAATAAACCACGTTCTTGCGCTTTACTGTGGATTTTTTCGCCGATATTGATTTCTGCCGGGAATAATTCTTTGCTTTGTTTGTCCTTAACAAATTCCACGCAAGCCATCAGTTTTTTACAACGCACATCACCCACCAAGGGTAAATCCTTCAATGTAGCCAGTTGTTGTTCCAAATAACCACCGACTTGTTTGGCATGTTCCAGCAAATTCTCGCGCTGTAAAATCTCAATATTTTTTAATGCACAAACCGCACTAACCGGATGCCCGCTGTAAGTAAAGCCGTGGGCAAAACAGCGCCCCTTGCCAGGCTCAGCAATGACATCCCAAATACGCTCAGAAAAAATACAAGCGCCCAGCGGCAAATAACCGGAAGTTAAACCCTTGGCGGTAGTAATAATATCCGGCTGCACATCAAACACTTCTTTTGACGCAAAAAACGCCCCCAAGCGGCCAAAAGAAGTCACCACTTCATCAGAAATATAAAGCAAGTCATACTTTTGGCAGACCTCCCACATACGCTTGTGATAACCCTTAGGTGGAATAATCACGCCACCCGATGCGCTAATCGGTTCAGCAAAAAACGCGGCGACTTTATCTGCGCCAATTTCAAGGATTTTGTCTTCAAACTCTTTAACCAAATAGTCAAGAAACGCCGCTTCATCCATACCCTGTGGCGCACGGTAAGGGTTGGGGCAAGATAAGTGATGAATGCCGTCTTGCAGGTAATCAAACTCCGGCGAACGGTCAGCGGCTTTGCCGCCTAAGGACATGGTCAAAAAGGTTGAACCGTGATAAGCATTTTTGCGGCTGATCACCTGTTTTTTCTCAGGTTTACCACGACAGCCCTGATAAAACTGCACCAACCGGTAAGCGGTATCGACCGCAGTAGAACCGCCGGTGGTTAAAAACACATGATTTAAATCGCCCGGTGCCAGTTCGGCGAGTTTGGCCGAAAGCTCTATCGCCTTATCATTAGCCATATCGCAAAACGGATTGGAATAAGCAAGCAGGCGTACTTGTTCGGCGATGGCATCGGCCATTTCCTCGCGCCCCAAACCAATATTGGTGCACCACATGCCGCCGACCGCATCCAAATAACGCCTGCCGTGCGTGTCATAAATATAAGCGCCATTACCGGCAGCGATATTTAATGCGCCATTTTCGCGGTGGTCGTCGAAGATATGAAAGCAGTGCATATAATGCGCTTTATCGGCAGCGACCAGCTTTTTATCATCGTATTGATTAAATAATGCCTGGGATAGAGTATTTTTTTCGTATTTCATGACGATTGCTCAACGGTTGGTTTTAATGCTGTTCCAAGTACGGGTAATACGGCGGATAGCCTCTGGCGGGTGAATGGCTTGGGTATGCAGTCGGGCGCGGATTTCATCATCGGGATAAATACCGGTATCACTGCGAATATCTTCATCGACAAAGGGCGTTGCCGCTTTATTGGCGTTTGGGTAGCGGGTAAAGTTGGTAAATTCAGCAATGACCTCGGGTCTTAATAAATATTCAATAAAACGGTAGGCATTTTCCACATTGGGCGCATCGGCAGGCATATAAAAGCTGTCAAACCAAATTAATGTGCCTTCTTTCGGTGCAATGTAGGCAAAGCGCGACTTCGAGCCGCTTTCTGCCGCACGCTCTTGAATCACGGCATAGTCGCCTGACCAAGTCAGCGCCATGCAGCGGTCGCCACCGGCCATTGCATTTAAATAATTGGTCGATTCAAATTGACTGATATAGGGGCGGATTTTCTGCATCATCTGCTGCGCCGCTTTTAAGTCATCTGCCGCCGCGCTTTTTGGATTAAGTCCAAGATAAGCCAAGGCAATCGGCAATACATCGGTCGGCGAGTCGATAATGGAAACCCCACAATCAGCGAAGCGCGAAACGACCGTCGGGTCAAACAGCATGGCCGCCGAATCCACTGGCGCATCCGGCATACGTTGCAAAATCAAATCCACATTGTAAGTAATACCGTTACTGCCCCAACTGTAAGGCGCAGAATAGGTCACGCCGGGGTCATAGTCTTCCAGCGCTTTAAGAATGAGCGGGTCTAAATTACCCCAACTCGGCAACTTGGATTTATCAAGCGGCGCAAATGCCCCCGCCGTGATTAAAGGCGGCACCAGCGAGGCATTAAGCAATACCAAATCATAACCGCTGCGCCCGGTTAATAGCTTTGCCGTAGCCGTTTCATAAGAATCGTAAGTATTGTAGGAAACCTTAATGCCGGTTTCCTTCTCAAAATTGGCAATGGTATTTTCACCTATATAATCAGCCCAGTTATACAGATTAAGATCGCCTTCAGCCGCCAATAGTGGCGCGGCAAACAAAAGCAAACCGGCACTTAGCCCTACTTTCTTTAGGCCATTAAAGCGTTTGAACATCGCGGATACTCCTTGACTGTTGTTATTGGATTGATGGCAGTGTGCGCCCTGCCAGCGGCCAATGCCATACCCCGATTGGGTAGCCCCAACCGCACCGCTAGGTACGCCCACAATTTGGCTCAATGTGCTGCCAATACTGGCTTCAAGCGCCCGCAAAGAGATACGCCGAAACTGCCTTGACAGCCCCCAAAAGAGCGGTAGCATTTGCCATTGGTCACATTGTGTTGTCGTTTTGCATGCGTTTTGCTGGCAGTCATTCGTTTTGTCTGTAGTAATGTCAGTTGTTGTGGCCTCGCTTAGTATTTTCCTGTAAAAAATCAATAAAGGACACATATCATGGGAATAAGCAAATCAAAGTTTTATTTCAGTGCTTTATTTGCCGCATTTTTGTTTATTGCGCCCAATTCAAGCTGGGCAACCTTTAATCTTTTACGGGATGCCCAGGATCCCACTTATAAAAATGGCCTACAGAGTTTTAAAAGCAAGAATTACCAAGCCGCTTACAACACATGGCTGCCGTTGGCGCGCAATGGTAATTCAAAGGCTCAATACTATATCGGCTATATGTATCTGAATGGCTTGCATGTCAAGCAAGATGCCGCCGAAGCCAGAAAATGGTTTGAGCGCGCAGCCGGTCAAGGCGATGCCAATGCGCAAAACGATTTAGGCAGTTTGTTTTTAAACGGCCAGGGTGTTCAACGCAATCTGGATACCGCACTTAAGTGGTTTCAACTCTCCGCCAATCAAGGCAATGCCACAGCGCAGTACAATATGGGCGTGGTATACAGCATGAAAAACATGTTTAATAAAGCCAAAGTCTGGTTTGAAGCCTCTGCCATGCAGGGTTATGCCAAGGCGAATTATCGTTTGAAGGAGTTGTTTAACTTAGACAACCTCAAACTACCACGCATCCCCGGCATCAGAGACCTCTTCTGCAACACTGGAAATGGGCCTACCTTGCTGCCGCCCCCCTTAGATCGTTGCCTGCCCGCTCGTTGATATTGATGGATTAAAGAGGGTTACTGCGCCACACTTTGCCGCACATCCGACAGGTAGTGCGGCAAAGTGCCCGCCAACAGCATGACATGCGCACTGTTGTCAACAAATAGACTTGTCCGGTTTTAAAGCAAATGAACTGTCCGGTTTTGCCTTGCGGTTTCAGGCGGCGTAGGGCGTAGCCC
>NZ_LSZO01000134.1 GCF_001580025.1 Ventosimonas gracilis
CCGCCATCCGCCAAGAAACCCAGCGCCATCAACAACGCCGCCAGCAGCAACAAGCGCGGGAGGCCAAACAGGAGCAGGGAATGAAAATGTAAGGGACTGAGGTGAGGAACTGAGTGGCTGTCGTTTGATACCAAATACAGTATCATTCAAGCATGAACACCACCACCAAACTGCTGAACGCCATGCGCAACAATCCGCGCGACTGGCGCATGGAGCAGCTACTGGCCGTCGCCCGACAATTCGACGTGGCGGTACGAAACGATGGCGGCAGCCACCATGTTTTTTCTCACGTAGCGATACCCGGGATTGTCACCGTTCCTGCGCATCGTCCCATCAAACCTGTGTATGTACGCCAATTTGTGGCGTTCATCGACACCATCAAGGAGGCACGATCATGAGCGAGGTCAAACGCATTGCACGCATTGCAGCACCGTGGCCTTTTGACGCCTACGCGCACATCATCAGCCGGATTGCCGACGAAGACGGCGGCGGGTATCTGATTACTTTTCCCGATTTGCCCGGCTGCATGGCTGATGGGCAGACCGAGGCTGAAGCGGTGGAAAACGGGCGTGATGCGTTCGCGGCCACCGTATCCGCGTTGACCGACATGGGACGCGATATTCCCTCTCCCACGTTTGTCCCTGATGATATGACGGCATTCGAGGCATCCGGCAAGTTCCTGACCCGTGTGCCGAAATCCATTCATGCCAGGCTGTCCACCCGTGCCAAAGCAGAAGATGTCTCTCTGAATACGCTGGTGTTGACGTTTATCGCCGAGGGGTTGAGCCGACGTGAAAAGCATGTCTGATTGTAGCCAATAAGGCCGGATACCTCGGACGCTATCACCGAGGAGGGCCTATCGAGTAGGGCACCCAAGACGTGTCGCTGGCTCGCTGGAGGAGCTGGGTAAGCAAAGCTATTAAAGCCTAAACACTGGCCGCAAACCCAAGGCCGAAACCCTCCGGCATCGAGCGCAAAGCTAGAACCGTCTGGCTTTCAGATCAAGAGTGCGCCCAGTTAAGGGCGCTAGGTGGCAGTAAGTGGTTGCGGGGAGTGCTGGCCGATCAATCCTGATTGCAACAATCTTGCTGCGGGAGGCATGCTCTTTATGGCTGCTGCCTATGCCCCAGCCTTAAGCCAAAGCCCTGTGATTGGCTTTGGGATTGCGTTTGCTGCCGTGCTTGCTTTTCGCGCTGCCCACGTTCTTTCTGTTGCTTTATGCGCACGCTCTCGCGCATGGCATCCCAGCTTGCGGCAAGCTCTGGATGCTCGCGGCGCATCTTTTGGGTCGCCAGTTGGTCTACCGTAGGAAAGCGGCTATCGGTGCTTTCCTTGATTTTTTCGATACGGTATTTGCGGTAATCAAGGCAGTGCAATCGAGCCAGGTGCTTGTTCTTGTTGTCATGCCAAGCATTGGTATTGGCGGCTTTGGTTTTCTTCGATGACAGCCATTTGTGCTTGGGCGGGTTCTGGCCAACCTGCTTTAGCTTGGCTTGTTGCTGCTCGATGACTTGCCCCAATTTGGCCTCAATACGCTCGATTTGTTCGTGTTTGGCTTCCACATAGGGCTTTAGGGTTGCCGTTAAGGTCTGTTCCAGCGAAGCATTTTCCAGCAGTGCGCGTTGCTCGCTGGCGGACTGTTCGGCTTGGTGCAGGAGGCTGTCGCTTTGTTCAATTAATTTCCGATGCCTGGTCACGACATTTATCATCATATTTAACACGTAATTTAACAAGGGTCTTAGGAAGCAAACATGTTTTTATGGCATGATAACTTCCTGATATGACTGGTAAAAATAGGTACTTCAAACGTTCGAAAATCA